>JAMOAF010001040.1 GCA_023621895.1 Planctomycetota bacterium | reverse complement strand
GGCCGGGTGATGTCGGGCGATTCGGCGAACCAGGCCCAATGGCAGCCGCGTAGAACGGTGGGACGGCCTCCCAGGCAAGCGATCGGCATTCGGTAGGCAAGGAGGCGCATCAGGTAATGCGGATTCAGGTTCTCGATCATGTGAGCATCCCGGCCGCTTCGGCGCCGGCGAGCGGCTGGCGGCGCGTGCTTACCGATTGGCTCGTGGTGAGTGGCGCGACCGCCGTCTGCCACGCGATGGGTGTCGTCACGAGCCTGCTTCTGCGGATGCTGCTCAGCCCGGCCCAGATGGGCGTCTGGCAGGCGATCAAGATGCTCCTGAGCTATGGCAACTATGCCAACCTGGGCATCAGCAAAGGGGCGATTCGCGATTACACGATCGCGCTCGGTCGCAGCAAGGCGGCGGAGAGTGATCGGGGGCTGAACCTGGCGTTTACCTTCAACACGATCACGAGCCTGCTTTACGCGGCGATCCTGCTCGGCGCGGCGATCTGGGTAGGCTGGTCCGGCGAGGGGCTGTTCGCCGGCCCTTGGGCAGTCGGCTTGATCGTCGCCGGAGGCCTGGCGATTCTTTCGCGCTATGTCTCTTTCCAGGTGACGATTCTCCGCGCCCAGCAGGCCTTTGCGCTGACTTCGCGGCTCTCGATCCTGGAAGCCGCCCTGACCCTGGCGATCGGCGGGGCCGCGACATGGCTGTGGGGGCTTGAGGGGCTGTATTTTGGGACGCTGGTCGTGCTGGTCGCCGCGTTCTTGTTCGTGCAGACCTATCAGAGGTCGGCGCTTCGCTGGGCTTTCGACGGGGCGGAGATTCGCCGGCTGATCGGCGTCGGCGCGCCGATCCTCTTGGCGGGCACGATGATCACGGTGTTTCGCTCGCTCGACAAGTTGATGATCCTCAGCTACCTGAGCGACCGCGAGTTCCAATTGGGCTGTTACTCCGTGGCGTTGATGGTATCCGGGCAGCTTTACGGCTTGGGGAACATGCTTTCGGTGGTCATGAACCCGCGTTACGGCGAGAAGTTCGGCCAGACGGGGAGCCGCCGCGAGGTGGCGCTGCTGGCGGCCGTGGCCAGCGAGTTACACGCGGCGGCGATGGTCCTCCCGGCGGCCCTGGCGGTCGTGTTGGCCGTACCGATTCTGCACCACATGCTGCCGGACTATCGCAGCGGCTTGCCGGCCGTGATCTGGCTGGCGCCGGCGACGGTGGCCTTGATCCTTTCGCTCCCCGCCGGACAATATCTTGTGGCCGTGGGGCGCGAAAGGCGCGCGCTGTTGGCGATCCTTCCGGCAATTCCCCTTGCCGCCCTGGGCAACCACCTGGCGCTGACCGGCTCGGCGGGGCTTGCGGGCGTGGCGGCGGCGACGGCCTTCGCCTATGTCGCCTACACGGTGCTCGTGGTCGCCGTGTCGTTTTGGCAAGAACTCGACCGAGCGGGGCGGCGCCGTTACCTTGTCCTGACCGCGCTCGGGCTGGCGCCCACGCTGACGGCGGCAATCGCGCTGGAGCTGCGTCTGCCGGGCCAGCAGGCGGGGCTGGCCCTGACCGTTGGCAAGGCGGCCGCGGTGATCGTGGTCTGGGCCTTGAGCTGCGGCCTGGGCTGGCACTGGGGCGGGTGGCGTGAACTTTTCCGGAACCGCCGCCGGGCCTTTTGACCCCGGCGAGACTGGACCTGCCGGGGTCGTGATATGGACAGGATTGCATGATGAAACGGATGTCGCTGGTCAGCCTGGAGCAACGATGCCAGAAGCCGGATCACCGGCGGATCGGCAACTGGATGGCGAGGCGGCTGGTTCGCCCAGCCGCGTTGCGGGTGACTTGGGTCGTGTCGCCCTGGGGTGTTTCGGCCGGCATGGCGACGCTCGCCGCATGGGCGTGCGGCGCGGCGGCTGCCGGGGCGCTGGCCATGGGGAGCGTTGCCGGATGGGCGCTCGGCGCGGCGCTGCTGCAAGCGTGGTATCTTCTCGACCACGTCGACGGGCAATTGGCGCGGCTCCGCGGCACGGCATCGCTCGACGGGGTCGAGCTCGATTACCTGATGCACCACACGATCAACCTGCTTGTCCCCCTCGGCGCCGGAGCCGGACTGGTCGCGGCCACCGGCAATCCGATCTGGGCGTTCGGCGGAGCGATCTGGGCAATGTCGCTCGTGCTCCTTTCGGCCCGCCACGACGCCCGCTACAAGGCGTTCGTTCAGCGCCTCAAGCGTGTTCGCGGCAAGCTCGAGGTCCATGGCGGCGGGGGCGGGCGGCCCGAGCCGCAGCCGCCGATTCCCAGCGGCTGGCTCCGCCGCGCCGCGTGGCTGGCTCGCAAGTCGACGGAGATGCACGTTGTGATGAACGCGGTGACTTGCGTTGCGCTGGCTGGAATCATCGCCGAGGGCACTTTTCTGCCGGCCGCACTTGCGTATGTCGGCGCGGCCGTTCCGCTGGCGTTTTTCACCGCTCTAGGGACGATCGCCCGATCGCAGGCCAGCGAGGCGGCCGAGGCGGAGTTCTCCGCCTGGTATTGTGTCCCTCCCGGAAAGAGCCTCGTCTTTCGGAGCGGGTGGTGGATGGTTGAGGACAGCAATCCTGAGAAGCCGGCTAATTCGGGTAATTGCAGCGACCAACAGTCGTCTTGACCTGGCTGTTCCAAATGGCCTATCGTGTTGGGTTTGCCAAGGAAGTCACAGGGGCCCCCAAGGAGGGAAAAGTCGAGGCTGCGTTTCTCGAACGGCTTGACGGCGCGCAGGCGTGCCGATTGTCTCGCCCTGTCCGAATGCGCGGACCCGCGACGCCTCACGATGCTGATCCAAATTCTCGTTCTCAACTACAATGGTCGCTCTCTCCTGGCCCAATGCCTGCCGACGGTCACCAGCGCGGCGAGCCAGTCGCGCCGCCGCTGCGAAGTGACGGTGATCGACAACGGGTCGAGCGACGACTCGGTCGAGTGGCTTCGCCGGAAACATCCGGGCGTTGGGCTGATTGAGTGCGAAAACCGCTCGCTTTGCTCGTTCAACGAAGTCGTCGCGTCGCTCGACGCCGACGTAGCGGTGTTGCTGAACAACGACGTGAAGCTGGCGCCCACGGCGATCGATCCTCTTGTGGAACCGTTGGCGCCGCCGCCGCTGGGCGATCCCGCGTGCTTCATGACCGCGCCGCTCTGCTGGCAGATCGACGGCCGGACGTACGAGGGATTGAAGACCGCCGTCCGCTGGCGGTGGGGCCTCGTTCAAGCGACGGGACGTTTTCCCGGCCACGAAGAGGTCGTCGATCGGCCCGATCTGACCGCTTCGGCGGGCGCGGCGATGGCCGTCGACTGCCGCAGGTTCGTCGAGCTGGGCGGGTTCGACCCGATTTACCTGCCCGGCCGGATCGAGGACCTCGACTTCGCCTACCGGGGATTCTTGGCGGGCTACCACGCGCGGTACGTACCCCGCTCGGTGGCCTACCATATCGGGATGGCGTCGTTCGGCCCGGCCTTCGGGCCGTCGGGCAACGATCATTTGGCGCTGCGAAACACGCTTCTTTTCCAGTGGAAGAACCTTAGGCATCCGGCCCACGTGGCTCGGCAGTGGTTTCACTTGCCCTTGCGGCTGATCTGGGACGTGGCCCGCGCGCCCCTGGTTGGACGCCGCCGCCGCTGGGCGCTCGTCCGCGCATTTCTCGCCGCCGGGGCCCTTTGGCGGGCGAACCGGCCACGGGCAAGCTCGGCCGCCGGCACCGCGAGGGAGCGGGAGTTCTTCCGGCGATTCCATCCGCAACGCATGCTGACCAGCCCGGAACCGGGCGATTTGTCTTACTGGCCGCATCGATTCCGCGTCGATATCGGCCGCCGGCAGAGCGCTCCGGCGGCCGCCGCGCCTCTCCAGCGGCAATCCGCCGGGGAGGCGCTGCCATGAGCCGGGCCGCCCTCCACCCAGCCGCCGAACCGCTCGCCGACCGGTCTCCAAGCCCGGACGGCCGCGCCCTGGTGCAGCGGGCGCGAGCCCGGGCCTACCCGATCTCCCGGTGGTACCTGTTGCCGATCACCGAGCGGCTCGCCAGCCGGTTGGCGGCCACGCGCGCCAGGCCGGTCCATGTGACCCTGGCCGGTCTCGTGCTGGGGCTTGCGGCCGCCGGTTGGCTGCTGGCCGATCCGTCGGGCGGTCCGGTTGCCGCGGTCCTGGTTCTGGCCGCGTGGATGATGGACCGGACCGATGGGGCACTGGCGCGCCGGCAGGGGAGCGGCAGCGTCTTCGGCCAATGGCTCGACGCCAACGTGGATGAGCTCAACGAGGTGGCGTGGCACACCGCTTCAGCCTATGCGGCCGCGGCCCTGGGCCAGAATCCGCTCCCCTGGTTTCTCTTGATCGCCTTTCTCGGCGGAAAGTACCTGTTCATGACCGGTCTGGCCGAGCAGCGCTTGCTGGAGAAGGCCGCGAAGGAGCGGGACGCCGCCCAACCGGAGCGCCTTGGATGGCTCCGCGCCGCCTACCACCTGCCCGGCGACGCCGACATTCGGCTCCATCTTCTGGCGGCCGCGCTGGCCAGCGGCCTGATGACGGTCGAACTGGCGGCCGTGGCCGTCTATTACAACTTGCGGTGGGTCGCGCGTTTCGGCCTGGTCGCACGGCGATTGGGAGGGGGCTCGTGAACCGGATTCCGCTTGTCAGCGCGGCGCTGATCACAAGGAACGAGGAGGGCAACCTGCGCGAGTTGCTGCCGCGCCTGGGCTGGGCCGGCGAGGTCGTGGTGGTGGACAGCGGTTCGACCGACGGCACGGTCGAGGTGGCCCGGTCGCACGGTTGCCGGGTGGTAATCCACGAGTTCGACACATTCGCGCACCAGCGAAACCGCGTGCTCGGCCTGGCGCGCGGCGATTGGGTATTTTCGCTCGATGCCGACGAGCGGCCCACGGCGCGGCTCGTGGGCGAGATTCGGCGGGCGATCGGCAACCCGCGGTACGCGGCCTGGCGGGTTCCCATCCGCAGCGAAATTCTCGGCCGGCGCGTGCGCCGCGGCGGCACACAGGACGACCGGCCGGTGCGCCTGTTCCGGCGGCACGCCGGGCGGTGGCGCGGCGACGTTCACGAGGTGCTCGCCGTCGCGGGGCGGATCGGCAGCCTGGCCGGCTGGCTCGAACACCGGACGCTGCCGACGCGCGAGGCTCTGCTGGAAAAGATCGACCGCTACACGCGGTTGGAGGCCCTGGGGCGCGTGCGCGCCGGCCGGCCGCCGCGGCGTTGCGACGCCTTGGTCATGCCGATCCGGGAAATCTTCCGCCGCCTGGTCTACAAATTCGGCGCCCTCGACGGCCCGGTTGGCTGGCAATTCGCGCTGTTGAGCGGCTACAGCCAGTGGGTGCTGGCGAGGCGCCACTGGCAGCTCTGGCACGAACAGCCCGGGGAGATTCGCCGGCCGTCCGCTGCTTCCCATCCAAGACTGGCTGAAATCGACCATGTTTGCTAGCACGCTTCCGCTGCTCCCGCTGGTGCTCGACGACGTCCCCTGGGCGCTCCGCCAGATGCTCGTCCAGGAGGGGCTGCCGCACATCGAGCGCGACCGTCGCAACGCGCTGGGGCGGTTCCTGCTGTTCGATTCTCGCAACGGGCCGCTGCGGCGGCCGCGAGCCGGCCAGATCGCGATTGACGTGGAGCTCCTGCGCGCCGCGTTCGACGAGGACCCGTTTCGCGAGTGGTCCGATCATCGCACGCAGCGTTTCGAGTGGCAGGTTGGCCCGCTGCGGCCTTCGGAGGAGATCGCCCGGGTTGACAAGCGGGCCCTGCGGCGCGGCGTGATGGCCCGTTTGCAGGAGGAGCTCGAGCGGCGCGGCGGAGTCTGGATTGGCTTGGCTCCCTATCCGTTTCCCTACCGCAGCGCGTTTAACTGGCGGATCGATTACGACGAGTTCGACGAGCGCGATTTCGCGCGTCTCCAGTTCGCCCTGTCGGCGAGGGCGGACGCGGTCAGCCATTTTGTGAACGGCTCGGCCTATGAAGGGCGGCTCGACTGGGTACGGCAGCTTGCGGGACAGGATGTCGGCAGCCACGGCTACTGGCACCACACCTACCGGACGTACGAAGAGAACCTGCGGAACATCGAGCGCGGGATCCGGGTGCTCGAAGAGGCTGGGCTGCGGCCCGCCGGGTTCACGGCCCCCGGAGGCCGGTTCAACCGATCGCTGCTGAAAGCGCTCGAGCGGCTGGAGATCGGCCACAGTTCTGAGTTCGCCCTGGCTTACGATGAATTGCCGCTGTTGCCGGCCGGTTCGAGCGTGCTGCAAATTCCCGTCCATCCGGTCTGTTTGGGGATTGTTCTGGAGGCGGCGCGGAGCGATCAGCGCCGCCAGGCCGCCGAGGCGGCGCGGGAGTATTTCGTCGAGCTGGTTCACGCCAAGATTGGCTCGGGAGAGCCGGTCTTTCTCTACGGGCATCCGACGGGGCGCCTGGGCCGTTATCCGGAAGTGGTCGAGGGCGTTTTCCGAGAAATCGAAGGGCGCGCCGATGTCTGGGCGGTCACGATGAGCGCCTGGGCCGAGTGGTGGCGAGCGCGGCGCCGCGTCCAGTTAAGGGTCATGCGCGACGGAGACGGCTACGTCGTTGAGCTTGTGCACACGCCGGTGCGGCAAGGCCTGGCGATCGAGTACCGGCGCGGCGCGAAAGCGGCCCGGTTGCCGCTGGAAGCCGAGACGCTGAGGTTTTCGCCCACCGCCGTGGAATACCGGGAGCGGCAGTCGGCGGCAATCGCTCGGCCGGAGCGGGTCGATTCGCGGCACGGACTTCGCGGGCGAGTTCGCCGCTGGGTCGACTGGGAACGGGAGACACCGGTGGAAGAGATCGCGCCGACGACGTTGCGGAATGTGGCGAAACGAACGCTCAGAACCCTCTGGAGGTGAGGAGGCGAGACAGCGGTATGTGGTCCCATGAATTCCCGCAAGCCTTCGAGGTTTTCCCGCTGGCCCCGCCGGCGGAGACGGACGTTTTCCTGGCCGGCAAGCTCACGGCCATGCTTGCCCCGGGCGGCGGCGAGGCGCAGATGCACGGCACCGCCGAGGGCCTCCGCGGTCTCGGAATCCGCGCCAGGATGTGGCGCCCCTGGGAGGAACCGCTCTCCAAGGTCCGCTGCCTGCACCTGTTCGGCAGCGCCCCGGAGCACGTGCCGCTGGTCGAGGCGGCGCGCCTCGCGGGAGTGCCGGTGGTGCTCTCGACGATCGCCTGGTTCGACTGGCGGGCGTATTGGCGGGAGCCCGGCAGCCTGCTGGAGCGAGCGAAGTCCGTGACGGGCTATTTCGCGCGCTCGGCGTTTCCCCAGTTGCCTTCGTGGCGGCGGCGGTTGTATCACGCGGTGGACCTGTTGCTGCCCAATTCCAATGCGGAAGCGGCCCAACTGATGCGTTATTTCCAGGTTCCGGTGGAAAAAATCCACGTCGTTCCCAACGGCGCGGACCCGAGATTCGCCGACGCCGATCCGCAGCCGTTTCTGCGGCTGCTCGCCCAGCAGGCGGCGGCAAACACGAAGGCCGCTGGATCGGCGCCCGGAGCCGGCCGGTTCGTGCTTTACGTGGGCCGGATCGAACCCCGCAAGAATCAACTTGGCCTGATCAGGGCGATGCAGGGGACCGGAGTCCCGATTGTGCTTGTCGGCGACGCGGTGCCCGGCCACCAGCGCTACTGGCAGGCGTGCTGCGACGAAGCCGATGGAAGCGTCTACTTCTTTCCCCGGATCGATCACGATGATCCACTTTTGGGATCGGCCTACGCCGCCTGCGGCTGCCTGGCCTTGACCGGCTGGTACGAGACGCCCGGCCTGGCGGCGATCGAGGCGGCGATGACCGGCACGCCGCTGGTGCTGCCACGGGAAGGCTCGGCCGACGAGTATTTCGGGAGCGACGCGGTGTACGTCGCCTGCGACGACCTGCCGGGTATCCGCTGCGCCGTCCTCCAGGCCCTCCAGCGCCCTCGCGACGGGGTGATTGCAGGGCGGATTCGGGATCATTTCACTTGGACGGCGGCGGCGCAGGCCACGTTGGAAGCTTATCGGAGGGTCTGGTGATCGAGCGTCCGCAACCGCGCAGCGGCAATCATGACCGCCGAACCGCCTCGCTCGGCCAAGCGACTCTGCGCCGGCATCCCCTGGGCGGTTACCGCTACGTGCGATGGCGGTGGCGGCTGCTGTTCGCACTCGTCGACACGCTGGGGACTACCCTGTTCGCCGCCGCCGGCTGTGTGGTCGCGTTGTGGCGGCGAATTATCCCGGCGCGCCGGGGAAAGAGCAAGACGACCAGGCGGATCCTGGTCGTGCAGTTGGATCACTTGGGCGACGCGATCATCACGACGCCGATCTTCGCGCTGCTCAAACAGCGCTATCCAGGCGCTCGGATCGAGGTGCTGGCCGCGCCTTGGAACCGGCGTGTGTTCGACCTGATCGCCGAAGTCGACAGGGTGCACGTCTGCTCGAAGAATCGTTTTGCGCCGCGGCCCGGCCTGAGTTGGATTCCGGCGGTGATCGCGTGGGGGCTGAGAATGCGCCGGCGGCGATTCGATCTGGCGATCGACGTTCGCGGCGAGTTTCCCCACAACGTGTTGCTGTGGCTTTGCGGCGCCCGCCGGCGGGTTGGCTGGGGCAGCGGCGGCGGTGGATTTCTCCTTACAGACAGGGCCGCGTACGTGTCCGACCGCCCGGAACTCGAGTCGCGGATGGCCCTGCTGGAGCGGCTGGGGATCGATGCCGGCCCTGCGGGGCGGCGGCCGCTGCCGCGGATTCATCCGCCCGAGGAGGCGAACGATTTCGCCCGGTCGGCATGGCGCCAGGCTTCGCCGGAACGCAGCGTGCATCGCGTGGTGATCCACGTCGGCGCCGGAACGGCGGCCAAGCGCTGGCCGGTGGAACACTGGCGCGTCTTGCTGGCCGGCCTGGCCGCGCGGGGCGGCGTTGCCGTCGCCCTGGTCGGCGCCGAAAGCGATACGGCGACGGCTCGGGCGATTCTAGGCAGCCGGCCGTGGCCGGTCGTGGATTGGACGGGCCGGCTCGAAATCGCCGAGTTGGCCGCCGTCTTGCAGCAGGCCGACCTCGCGATCGGAGCCGACTCGGGCCCAGCCCACCTGGCGGCGGCCGTCGGCACACCGGTGGTCGTCCTGTTCAGCGGGACGAATCGCGTCGAGCAGTGGCGGCCCCAGGGGGCGATGGTGCAAGCGCTGCGGCATCCGGTGGCCTGCGCCCCGTGCCACCGCCGGCAATGCCCCGTGGCCAGCCAGCCCTGCATGAGGGGCATCCGCCCGGCGGACGTGCTCCTGGCGATTGAGGAACTGCTCGCCGCGGCGGCCGGCCGGGGTGAAGACCGATCCGCGCTGGTCCCAGCCAAGAGAGGAGCCGAGCAATGATCGCACCGATCCGGGAATCGAACGGGCAGGCGTCGGAGGAGGCGAGCCGCGTTGGGGAAATGCGGCGGATCGTGGCGTCGCTGTTCCTTTCGCCGGGCGGCGACTCGAACCGGCCCCCGGCGCCGATTGCCGCGTGGAAGGCCTGGAGTTTTCTCGCGTGGGCGGCGGCGGTCACCGGAATCTACTTTCTCACCATGATCGGAGTCTTCTAACGGCCCAAATGGGCAACACATTCAGCGGCGACTAATCCCTCGATCGCCGCGCTCGCGCCACCTTGAGACCGCTCGCCGCGCCGGCTTGCCCCGCGCTGGCGCCACCACCCGCAATGCTCGCACAACTCCAGTCGCTGCTCACTGTTGTGATTCTCGCCACGGTCGCCTACGGACTGGGCTCGCGGTTGCTCCGCGGCCTCGGGCTGCATGGGACCGATCCCGCGGCAAACCTGGTCTTCAGCCTGATGACCGGCCTGGTCGGCGCGGGGACCCTGCTGGCGGTTCTTGGGCTGGTCGGGCTGCTCTACGCGCCGCTGGTCGGCGTGTTGACCCTGACCGGATGTTTCTGGACGGCCGGTGAAATTGTCCGCCAGCGCCAGGCAGGAAATCGCTCCGCGCCGGCGGAGGCGGTCGGCGATTCGGCGGAGAGCGACCCGCCGCGCTGGCTCGTCCTCGTTGCGCTCGTCGCGGCGGGGTTGGCCGCGCTGGGCTGCCTGGTGGGCGCCGCCGCGCCGCCTACGGCCGGCGACGCGCTTTGCTACCACCTCGAACTGCCCAAGGCCTTTCTGGCGGATCACCGGCTGGCGTTCTACCCGTTCAGCGAGAACTCCACCTTCCCGCTGCTCTGCGAGATGTGGTTCCTCTGGGCGATGGCGATGGATGGACCGGTGGCGGCAGGCATGGTTCACTGGCTGTTGGGCCTCTTGTTCGCCGGAGCGACCGCCGTGCTGGCGGCGCCGATCGTGGGCCGCCGCTGGGCTTGGGTCGCGATGTCCGCGGCGCTGGTCGTTCCCGGCGTGACCAACCAGATGACCGCGCCGATGAACGACGTGGCCCTGGCGGCGGCGACGACGGTCGCCCTGGCCGCGTGGTATCGAGCGGTGGTGCTGGAGGAGGACCGCCGCTGGCTACTGGTGGCGGGAATTGCCGCCGGAGGCGCGTTGGCGATCAAGTACCTGGCGCTGCTCTTCGCCGCGGCGATGGTCGCCGGCTGCCTCTGGACCGGGCGGCGCGGCGGCGCGCGGCTGCGGCTCGCGCTCGAAAGCGCGGCGGTGATCGCCGTCGTCTCGGCGAGCGTTGCCGGGCTGTGGTACGCCCGAGCGGCGTGGCACCGCGGCAATCCGGTCTATCCCTTCTTTTCGGAGGTTTTTCCCGCGCAGGGGCCGGTCTGCGCCGATCCTCACGAGACCCTGCCGGCAAGCAAGTCGAAACTGGGGCGCACACCCTCAGGCGCGCTGGCGGCGGCCTGGCAGGTGACGATGCACCCGGAGCGGCTTGGCGGCCGGGCGCATCAGCCGGGCGTGCTGTTTCTCGCCGTGCTGCCGGGGCTGGCGCTGGTCCGCCGCCTGCGCGGACTGGGCACGCTCCTGGTGATCGGCGCGGCCTACTGGTCGGCCTGGTACCTGCTGCGTCAGAACGTGCGGTTCCTCCTGCCGCTGATTCCGATCGCGGCGGTCGCCGCCGTCTGGGTCGTGGCCGAGATGCGGCGGTTTCCCCCCGGGGCGCGGCTGGCCGGGCGGCTGCTCGTTTGCGGCATTCTGGCGGCCTATGCCGGCCTGGCCGCGCTCAGGTGCAGCGGCCAGGCAGCGGTCGCGACCGGCCAGCAGGCGCGAGCCGACTATCTCGCGCTTGCCGAGCCGACCTGGCGGGCGGCCGAGGTGTCGAACCTCTGGTTCGGCCCGCGGGGAAGCCTGTTGAGCACCGATTACCGGGCGTTGTACTTCGACTGCCCGGTGACGCGCGAGAATGCTTTCCGCCGCCACACCGGCTACCACCGCCAGATCGAACGCCCGGAGCAACTCGTGCCGCTGTTGCGCGGGGAGGGGTTCACGCACCTGCTCCTGGTCGAGAATCTCGGCAGACAAGGCGCCGAGTTCGACACCACGCTGGCAACGCTGGTGGCCGACTGCCGGGCGGTCTGCGGCCCGGCCTCGCTTCCGGTCCTGGCCGACTACACGTTCGACGATCTTGACGGGGGCAGGCGGCGATACCAGCTCGTGCTTGTACGCTGAACCGGATCGCGGTTGCACCGCCGAGGACCGGACGAAATGCACGCCGGACTGGCGCCATTGGACCTCGCGAGGGGCGCGGTCTCAGGGGGGCGACTGCTCGCCAGGACCATCCCCCGGAGGCTTTTTGTCCGGGGGGCGGTCAGCCGGGCCCGGCTTTCGTTTCTCGCCGCTGGTTTTCCGGCGGAGCTGCGCTTCCAGCGCCGTCCGCTGGATCTCGACATCGCGCCGCAATCGCCCAAAGTGCAACCGCGTCGAGACGATGTCGGCCATGGCGAGCAGGGCCATCCACAACACGAGCAGCGCGACGCAGAACCAGTAGATGATAAAGGCCAGGCCACTTTGATCGGGCGGGAACAACCGGCCGCCGAGAATCGCCACTCCCACGACTCCGAGCATCGTGCTGGTCTGGATTCGCCGGCGATACCGGCGGCGCAGATGGTCGCGCTGCCGATTTTCCAGGCTTTCGTCAGCCTCGACTGCCGCCGATCGCTCCCAGTGAGCCCAGATCAGCCACAGTGACGCCGCGACCAAGACGGTGCAAATCGAAAGCGACGTCCAGAAGCCAGGGTCCATGTGCGCCTCGGCCGCAAATCAGCGCCCGCCTTCCACCGCCTTGAGCCACTCGCGGATCACCCAACCCACCTTGGCAAGGCTCAGGGCCGAGCATTGATCGGGTCTGTCGTCCATCGTGTGCCAGGGCGGGTAGTCGAAGTCGATCACGTCGCACGTGGGGATTTTGCCCAGGTTCCGAAGCATCGTGTGATCGTCTCGAATGTAAGGCCCTCGGCGCGGAATGAACTCGCGGACCCCCAGCCGCCGGGCGGTCGACCAGATGTCGTTGACCAGCGGGCGCGTCTCCGGCCAGCCGACGCTATATGCCTCCTGGGGAATCTGGAGGTCGGCGTCGCCGATCATGTCGAACAGTACGCCCCAGCGATAGCGGCCCTGGTAGGGCAGCTTGCCCCCGGCGTACGCCCGTGAAAAATACTCCGAGCCGAGAAAATACCGGCCATCCTCGGAAAAAATGAATTCCTCGCCGTCAAAGAAGACGAAGTCCACGCCGAAATGTTGCTGGTGTTTTTCAAGGATCGTCCCGATCTCGTTTCCCAACTCCATCAACAAGGCAACACCGCTCGCCCCGTCGTTGGCGCCGATGAATTCACCGCGAGGATCCCGTTTGTCGAGCATTGGATAAGGCAGCGTGTCGTAATGGCAGCACAGCAGAATCCGCTCCGACCGTTCCGGCGCCCACTGGACGATCAGGTTCATCATCGGCACCGGCGCACCGGTCTGCGGGTGCGGGATCTGGAACCCTTGCCGGTGCACCGTTCCACCCAGGGCGGTGAAATGCCGCTCCAGCAGGTCTTGCTGCGCGGCCATGCCTTCAGAGCCGCTCGGACGGCGCCCGAGAGCGCAGGTCTTTTTCAGGTACTCATAGGCTCGGCCGCCGTCGAACGGGATGTCTTGGAGCGTCAATCGCGAGGAGGCCGCTTCCGCATCCTCGCTCCACTTGACCGGTTGCGGCCACATCAGCAGGCCGGCCACCGCCAGGGCGGCCACCACCAAGCCGCCGAGCAACACGAGCTTCCAGAACGGCTTGGGGCGCGTAGTGGTCGGGCTGGTCGTATTGGCCGCGTTTTTCCTGCTCATGGCTCCATTCTACCTGTTCCCGGGCAAAGCAGGCCATCCCGAATCAGTCACCAGTCGCCAGACTCCTCCGGGAGGCGACGGCCGAGGCTCGTTCACCGGTCCGCCCCCCCCTGGGCCGGGTCAACAGGACGCGAATTCACGACCGGCCAGGCCAACCGAGCGGTGAAAAGCGGGTGGTCCGAAGCGCCGCTCTCGACCCGGTCCGCGGACAGGCAATCCAGACCGCGGGCGAGAATCCAGTCGACCCGGTGTTCCGCGCGATCCGCACCGCCCGAGGTGATCGCGTCGACCGAGCCGGATTCGGCGAGAAATTGCCGGATTCGTGGGTCGCCGGGCGCAGTGTTCAGATCGGCCAGGAGAATTGCCGGCGGATCGAGCGACGCGAACAGGTCAAGGACGCTGTCGAGCTGGATTCTTCGCTCCGAGTCGTTCGAGCGGGTAACGTGGGCGACCAGCACGGCGACGCTTTCGGAACCGAAGCCGAGTTCCACCAGGAGCATGTTCCGGCAGCTCCGGCCGTGGCGGCGCGGCAGGGGGATCCGCTGCCACGACGCAACCGGAAGACTGCTCAATAGTCCGTTGCCGAACCGGCTGATGCCGAACCATCGGGTCTCGGCCGGAGCGAAGAGGTGATGCTGGAAGCCTCGGAGCCGGGCGAGCTGATCGGCCTGATCCCGCGGGTCGCCCCAGACGAGGCCGCGAACCTCGCAGAGGCCAACGATCTGGAGCCGGTCGAGGCACTCGGCCACTCGGCGTGCGTCGCGGCGGCCATCGGTTCCCCTGCACCCGTGGATGTTGAAGACCCCGACATGCAGCTCCGCCGGCGGTTTGCCACCTCCCCCTCGCTCTGGATACCCCCCATCCGGACCCGTGGGCATCCGCCGGCTGCCGGCCAGTAGGATGAGCGCAACCAGAAGGGGCACAACCGCGAACGTGATTGGTCGGCGAAATCTCATGTTGCCCAATATTGCGTAATGGACTACGATCCGGCCCCCTCACGATGGTGCCCAATGGGAGGCGCGGTGGCAAGGGGAACAGCAGAAAAACCACGGGAGAGCGAATCATGATCGATGTTGCCACGATCACGGGACTTCACCGGATCACGGTCCGCCGCTGGCACCAACAGGAGATCGACAACCCTTATGAGGGGTTTCTGGAGATTGTCTGCCGCCAGCACGAGCAGAACTTCCGCCTCTGGCACGAAGAAGACATCGCCCGGAGCCGCGACGTCGGCGACGAGCGGATCGCCGAGGTCAAGCGGAACATCGACCGGTTCAACCAGCGCCGCAACGATCTGATCGAATCGGTCGACGACGCGTTGATCGCGATCTTGGCCGATGCGGGAATCCGCCCCGCGGCCGACGCGCGGCAGCATACGGAGACGCCCGGCAGCGTGATCGACCGTCTCTCGATTCTCTCGCTGCGAATCTATCACATGCAGGAGCAGCTCGATCGCGAGGATGCCGACCAGGCCCACCGCGACAAGGTTCGGGCGAAACTGCGGATTTGCGAAGAGCAGTACCGGGACCTCTCCCGCTCCCTTGAACTGCTGATCGGGGATCTGGCTTCGGGCCGCGCCCGGCTGAAGGTTTATCGCCAGTTCAAGATGTACAACGATCCGACGCTGAATCCGTACCTGTACGCGAAGAAAAAGCCGGCGGCTTGAGCGGCGGCCCGCTTGTTCTCAGACAGCCGGCAAGCGGCATAGGACGCCGGCTCGAACCGTAAGCTCCAATTCTGCGCCGGACAAGGTTTTCATGCCAAGTGGATTGGGGGCCAGAAAGGAGTGCGGCGATTCCGCCCAATCCTTGCTCTTGCGCGGGCTCTGTGATACCCTCATGCGTGTCATGTGG
>JAMOAF010000037.1 GCA_023621895.1 Planctomycetota bacterium | reverse complement strand
GAACAGGTGCGCGGCCATCCGGGCGGCATCGACCGCGGCGAGGCGGCCGCGGATCAGCGCATCAACCCCTTCGCGGTCCCAGGTGTCTTTCCAAGCGGGCTGTTGCCCTTCGGCTGCCTGGCACTTGGACTGCTCGCCGGCAAACATGGCCGCAAGACTCAACAGCACGCATGACGCAGCAAGATGCACACATTTCATGACACGCACCTCCTTTGTTGTTTGGACCCATCCGAAGTCTGGGCGGTTTGGTTGAATGACTCGCCTATTGTACAACTCTTGAGAGCAGGTCGGCAAACAACCAAAAGGTCCACGGCAAGATGCACAATGTTCTTTCCTCGTGGTCTCGCGGCGGATCAGTGAGCTGGCCGGCGATGCCTCGCCCGCCAGCCGCCACCTAAGCGGGAAGCCGCTTGCCTCGGCTTTCGGCATCGAATTTGCACTTGCAGTATGACCAGGTAAGCGAGCCAACAGGCGTTGCCGGCATTTTTCGGCACAACAAGCCCCGCCCGGCCTTTGCCGGCGGACTTCGCTGATTGTCGAGACCTTGGCGGGAGCCAGGCTGTGCAACAATGTCGCGCTTGCCTCAAACTCGGTGTGAATATTTTGCAGGGATTCCGAAACGGCGGTCGGCAGGCAGTGGCTGCCCGCCCGCCCCATCAACCAAGAGGAGGATGCGATTATGAAACGGATGCTATCCGCAATGCTTGTGCTGGTGACCATGTGCTGGATGGCCACCTCGACGGCCCTGGCGCAGCGCGGCGTCGGCGAGACGGCGGGCGTTGCCCGGCAGGCCGTCAAGCCGGAGACCGTCTTGCTCTCCGGCACCGTGTTGAAGGTGGAGACCGGTCCGTGCGAAAATACGACCGGCCGGTCCCCGCTCGGCACCCACTTCCTGATGAAGACGGAAAAGGGCGAGACGCTCAATGTCCACCTCGGACCGGCGGCACGGGTGGAATTTATCGCCGACGAGTTGTCCGCTGGCCTGGAAGTCAAGGTCCAGGGGTTCCGCACGGAGAAGATGAAGCCCAACCATTACGTCGCCGTGTCGCTGACCTATGGAGACCGGACCGTGCAATTGCGGGCCGGCAGTCTCCAGCCGATCTGGGCAGGAGGGGGCGGCGGCGGCAATCGAGCGCTCGGCGCCGGCTGGGGCCGCGGACCAGGCGGCGGGGCCGGATACGGATACCAAGGCGGGCGCGGCCGCGGACGCGGCTACGGTCAGCAAGCGGGCCGGGGGCCCGGTTGGGGATGCTACTACTACCGCACGCCTTCAGGCAACGTGAAGTGAACTGCCTCAGTCGGGCGACGAAAACTTGGCGAACGGCGACGCTGGGAAGGTAGCCGCCAGGCTACAGGTTCTGTGTACTACCCCCGAATCCTGTCCTCTTCCTCCGGGAGTTGATTTGTCGCGGACAGGACCCGACAATTGCTCGACGTGAAAGCCGGCGGTCTGCCGATGCGGTTCCGCTTGCTGTTGTAAGCTGGAGCCTGATCGTTCCTGCCCGGCGGCGTTCTTGTCAGTCCGTCCCTCGCGCTGTCGGAGTTGCACCCGATGAGGAAGATCACGGCTGCTGTTATGTTGTTGCCGGCGGGCCTTGCCATCGTCTTGGCTTGTTCTGCCGCGGTTTGCCCTGCCAGTGAAGTTGATCCGTACGGCAAGAAGGCGATTGCCGCCGACGCGGCCGGCAGCCTGCCTGCCGTCGTCTTCACGGAGCAGAACGCTCCGGCGACGCCGAAAACTGAAGACTTGCCCCTCAAGGACCGCGTCTCGCAGTACGGCATCACCTGGACATTTGACAAGCCGGTCCGCGCCGGCCAGTTCGTCAACGGCGACTGGTACGTGGTCGGGCCGGCAGAGGTCGTGGCCATCGATCCCGCCCCGCTCTACGGCAGCGAGATTCCGGCAAGCGAACTGGACCACATGGACAGGGAGCGCCCCGAGGGCCAGCGGGTCCGCAACGGTTTCATGCTCAATCCCCCGGCCGCGATGAAAGTCGCCTACGACAGCGGCGTCCGCAACTGGTTCGATCCTTCGCTGATCCGCAAGCTGCCGGTGGCGATGGTGCCCGGCGATTCGCTCGTCTCGACGATCAGCATGCCCAAGGGCCTGGTGCTGCACGCCCAGTTGCGGAACAAGATCGAGCGGGGCGTGGGCGACAGCAGCCCGATCCGCACGGCCGCGGTCTTGACCTGCGTGGACCGGCCGCAGCCGCCGGACGCTTTCCGGCCGGCTTTCTGCGACCGCCGGCAAAAGACCTATCTCGCCCGGCAGCTCCGGCGGGAACTCTTGCCGACCGTGGCGGCGACCGAGAGCGCGCCCAGCGCGAGTCAGTACATCCGCTTCACCCGGCGGCCCTGGGTCGGGACCGGTTTTTTCGGCTTCGAAGAGCCGGTGGAGAACATGCCGCAGTACGGGCTGGAGTACGGCCGCGTCGTGGGCATCTCCGCGCTGCTCTTGTGCACGGATCTTCCGCCCCAACAGAAAGAACCGCTCCTGGTGAACCTCACCCAGATAGGCATCGACCTGGACGGCATGATCCGCTCCGGCCATCCCGGCTGGACCGGCTGGGGTGGACACGGCAGCGGCCGGAAACTGCCGATCGTCTTCGCCGGCATCCTGTTGGGCGACGACGAATTAGCGAACATCAACCGATCACTGCCCAAGGCAAGCTTCGGCGAGGACGAACAGACGGCCTATGGCGACTGCTGGACGGGGGCCAAGGTTGTCTTCGCGGGCCATTCGGGAATCGACGCGGTCACCGGCAGCGGCCGGCTACGCGGATCCGGCTGGGGCCCGTATGAACACACGCCGCCATCCGAGTGGAAGGAAGGCCAGAACACGAGCGAGTCCTACCGCCGCTGCTGCACGAGCGTCGGCTGGGTGGCCCAGGCCCTGGCGCTGAGGCTCCTGGGTGCGGAGAAACCATGGAGCCACGACGCGTTCTTCGATTATGTCGACCGCTGGATGGATGAGGACGACGCGGCCTTCGTGAAGGAAATCAAGAATGCCACCGGCCGGGACCACGACAAGGACTGGGCGCGGCAGGGCCAGGCATGGGACGCGTTTGTCAACCAGATGTGGGCCCGGCACCGGGCGAAGCTCCCCGCTCCGATCGACGGCTGGA
>JAMOAF010000450.1 GCA_023621895.1 Planctomycetota bacterium | reverse complement strand
GATCCGTTTGCGGCCCCCGCCCCGGCGCCCGCGCCCGCGGCCCCTGCCACACAGCCCGCGCCAGCCGCCGCGCCGGATGCGGCCCCCGCCCCGTCGCCAGCACCCGCGGCACCGGCGAAACAGCCCGCGCCGGCCGCCGATCCGTTTGCACCTCCGGCCCCGGCGCCTGCGCCCGCGGCACCGGCCAAACCGCCCGCGCCGGCGGCCGATCCGTTTGCGGCTGCCGCCCCGGCGCCTGCGCCCGCCGCACCGGCGAAAGAGCCCGCGCCGGCCGCCGATCCGTTTGCAGCTCCGGCCCCGGCGCCCGCGGCCGATCCGTTTGCGGCCCCGGCGCCCGCCGCCGCGGCCCCGGCTGCTGATCCGTTTGCCCCGCCGGCGCCCCCCAAGTGAATCGTGCTGTGGAGGTTTGCCGGCGGCCTGGCGGCGTTTGACCGCATAGCCAAGTCAGCGCGAAAAGGGTTTCACAATGCACCGCCATTGTGGAACCCTTTTCAGGTTTCTTGGGGTCTCAGTGAGCTGACGAACATCGCGAGACAATGAGTCGTCTTTTACTTTTCGCTCGGCGTCGTGTCTGCCGCCAGGTCGTCGGTGGCGAACTGGATGCCGGCCAAGAGGTGCTGGAGGAAGAGGGGGCTGGAATAGGCCGCCTTTTGGACGCCCAGCGAGCAGTAGAAGACCCGCCCCCGCCCATGGGTCTTGATCCAACTGATCGGATCGCCCACGTAATGCCCGTTGTAGGTGGCCCCCATCAATTGGCCGTATTCCTTCCAGTCGCGCAAGGCACAAAGCGAGCCTTCGATGCCGGCGAGGCCTTTGCCGTCTTTGGCCACAAAGTCCAGGATGCTCTGTCTGACGGCCGCATCGAGCTTCTCGGGCGGGGTCGGTCCGGGCCACGGCCAGGTCGGCGGCGGCTCCTTCGCGGCGTCCGCGGCCAACGCCACGGTTGTTGCCGCCACAATCGAAAGCAACAAGAGAATCTTGAACATTCGCATGGCGGCCGCCCTACGATTTCGGCTTTTCTCCGGCCGCGGCATACTCGCGATAGAGCCGGTCGATCTGTGCCTCGTGCGGATCCCCCTCGTGGAACAGAAAGCGGTAGCGGAAGGTCGCCTTCTCTCCGGCGGGAATCGTCATGTCGCCCGTCCCGAGCGGCTTGCCTTCGAAGGCGTTCAGGCCGAAGGGATTCGCGCCGATGTAGCCGTACTGCCGGGCCATCCAGTGCGTCGGATGGCGGGGGTTGGCCGGGTGGTCGAAAATCGCGATGCCCACGACCTTTTCGTCGATCTTGCCCCAGTAATCGATCCAGTCGGCCCGCTTGCCCCACACGTCGGCGTTTTTCACACCCTCGCTGTTCAGGGCCTGGCCGTTGGCCGTGGTCACGCCCCGGGCCGGATCGTTTTCCAGGCGGAGGTTGGGATGCGTGCGGATCGCCATCGTGCCTTCCTTGCTGTCGCCGAAGGTGACCGGTCCCTGCGACGCCTCGATCGTGATCTCCCAGTCGATCACCCGTGCCGTGCCCAGCTTCTCAAACGCCAGGGTCCGCGCGTCGGTGAAAATCACCTTCCCGCCATGCACCCAGTTGTTCGACGCGCGGATCAGGCCGCGGCGGCCGCCACTTTGAATCTCGAGCAGCTCATTGTGGACGCACTTGCCGGCCTCGGGCGCGGTCGACCAGAAATCGATCCCGTTGATCGGGCGGTGGGCGAACCAGAGGGACTTGTGGTGCGGGTGGTCGTTGGCCTCGCCGGCCACGCCGGTCCGCATCGGCCAGTTGCGGGTCATGTTGAAACCGTGCGGCCCGATGATCGGGTACAGGATCGGCTTCTCATACCCGCGAAAGACGTACTCGGTGAACAGCTCCCCCCCGATCAGCACGCGGCAGCGGTCGTCCAACCGCTCGACCGTAACCCGATCCGCCGGCTCGGTGGCGGGATCGTCGGCCGCTCGGGCAACCGGCGCGGCTGGAACCAGGAGTATTGTGAGTGCGAGCACGAATTTCGCACGATGCATTGCTGACTCCCTACACTCGATGAGAAACAAGAGTACAAAGCGCCGCTGGTTGACCGCACCTCGGCGCTCAAAGCAAATCTTCCAGCCGCTCGTAGTTCCTTCTTGCCAGCCCGTTCTCGTTGTAGGGCGCCTCGCCGCCGGCCCGATCGCGGATGTCTTGGTCGATATAGAACTCGTTGTGCGGCTTGAACCCGGGAATCGTCAGCACGTTGACGAACACGTCGAGCCCGCGGTGGCCGACGCCGGGCGGGATGTACACAAGATCGCCGGGGCGGAGCGGGTGCTGCTCGTAGCGGCGAAGGTCCTTCAGGTCGGGAAAAACGAGGATCGAGGCTTCCCGCCCCTTTGCTTCCAGCCCGCTCGATCGGGGATCCAGAACCAGATAGATCTCCGTCTGGGGCAGACCGCCGATCTTCGGTTTGGGCGGATGGAAATGCGTCGACGAAAGCTCCCTCGGAATGTTCACCACGTGGGAGTTGACGAAGTTCACGCCGTCGCCCTGCTGCCCGGGAGAGTCCAGGTACCAGGTCAGCGGCAACCGGCGGAAAGGGTCGAAATCAAAGCTACATCCGCCGGCGGTGTCGACCAGGTAGCGGAGCCGCCGGGCGGTGGAGATATGGCTGGTCTTCCGGTCGATTTTCTCCACTGCCAGACAGCGAAACCGCCCGCGGACCGCGACTTCCTCCCCGCCGCAGGCGATCAACTGGTCGCCCGGCTTGATCGGCTCGTAGCCGCCGGCCTGTTTCGTCGAATAGCCCACGTTTCGGTAAAACCCGAACAAAGAGACCAGGTCGGCTTCGACACGCTCGTCACCGGCCCACGGCCGCTCGATGTGCTCCAGGTTCCAGAGTTCGACGGCGAAGTCCCCGTGAAACACGCCGCCCTGCCAACGATTGAGGATCGCCTCGACGTGGGGAGCGGCCTTGGCCGATACGGAGGAAATCCCGTTCTTCAACCGGCGCAGCAGGCCGGCGAAGGCCGGATCGATGCTCTCCGTCTTGTACTGGGCGGGAAGCGGCTGGCTGCCGCCTTCCTGGGTGCGGTAGCCCTCGGGCAAAAACGCCTCGCCCTCGCCCCCGTAAACCCAGAACACCTTCATCCCGCCATGATCGGCGC
>JAMOAF010000986.1 GCA_023621895.1 Planctomycetota bacterium | reverse complement strand
AAGTGACAGCCACTTATGCCAGCGGGAGTCGCACCAAGTGCCTTCTCTGTTCGTCATCCGCGGCAACGACCAAGGCGCACGCTTCGAGCTCGGCGAAGGCCCGATCTCGCTCGGTCGCGATTCATCGAACGGCATCCAGCTCCACGACACGGAAGTCTCCCGGCGTCATGCCCAGATTTACGCAACCGGCGACGTCTACACGATCAGCGACCTGGACAGCTCCAACGGCACATTCGTCAATGGGCGCGCGGTCGAGGCCCATCGCCTGGAGAGCGGCGACCAGATCCAGATCGGCCGCACGTTGATGCTCTACACCCAACGCGCCGCCGGCCCCCTGGTCGACCTGAGTGACAAGGTCGCGATCTCGTCCGATCGCCAGCTCGGCGATCAGTCCCACATCGTGCATGCCGTCTCCCAGGAAGAGAGCAGCCATTTCTTCGAGATCTCCCCCGACGTTCCCCAGAGCGCCTGGCTGGCACGTGCGCGGAGCAATTTGCAGCTCATGTATCGCGCCGCCCTGGCCGTCAGCCATACTCTCGACATCGACCAATTGCTGCATCGCATCATGGAGTTGATCTTCGAATTCGTCGAAGCCGACCGCGGCTGCATCATGCTGGTCGGTCCCGAGACCCGGCAGCTCGAGCCGAAAGTCCAGCGGATGCGGCGCCACGCCAGGGCGCCGGAGCGGATGACGATCAGCAAGACGATCCTCGACTATGTAATGGAGAAGGGCGAGGGCGTGATTACCAGCGACGCCCAGCAGGACAACCGCTGGAATCCGGCGGCGAGCATCGTCCGCGCAGGCATCTGCGAGGCGATCTGCGTGCCCATGCAAGGCCGCTATGACCTGGTGGGCGTGATCTACATCGACACCTCGGCTCCTCCCATCGACGCGCTCGTAAAGGACTCCGCGCATCGCTTCAATGAAGACCACCTGAAGCTGATGATCGCCATCGCCCACCAGGCGGCGCTGGCCGTGGAAGACACGCGTTACTACTCCGCGATGGTCCAGGCCGAACGCCTCGCCGCCGTCGGGCAGACCATCGCCACGCTCTCCCACCACATCAAGAACATTCTCCAGGGAATCCGCGGCGGGAGCTACCTGATCGAGATGGGACTGTCCGAACACGACGAAAGCGTCGTCCGAAAAGGTTGGACAATCGTCGAAAAGAACCAAACGAAGATCTCCGCGCTGGTCCTCGACATGCTGACGATCAGCAAGGAGCGCGAACCGGACTTGCAGCCAGCCCAGATCAACCGGGTGGTCGCCGACGTTGTCGAACTGATCGAGGCCCGAGCCGCCGACCTCGACGTGGAAATCACATGCCAGTTCGCATCCGAGGTCCCGATCCTCGTCTTCGATCCGGAGGGCATGCACCGGGCAATTCTCAACATCCTGACAAATGCCGTCGATGCCGCCGCCGAGAACGACCAACGCGGCCGCGTCGAGATAACGACCGTCTATCTGCCGGCGGAGTCGAAGATTCGCATCTCGATTTCAGACAACGGCCCGGGAATCCCGCAGGGCGAAATCGAGACGCTTTTCCGTCCATTTGTCTCGTCGAAGAAAGGCCGCGGCACGGGTCTCGGCCTGGCCGTGAGCCAAAAAATCCTCAACGAGCACGGCGGGCAAATCCTCGTTGACTCAATGCCGGGGCGCGGCAGCCGATTCGACCTGGAACTGCCCGCCGTAACGCCCGGCGTCGGGCAGCAGACCAACAGCCACCAGGAGGCGTGAATCGGCGATGAGCCGGCAAGCGGCGCCGGTTACAGCGCACAGGCTACAGCCGGCAACGGATTGTCTCCCATCGCGACCGCCTTCTCTCCACAGGCCTGGCCTCCAACCAGTTCAGCGCGTATCGTAAGCTGTAACCTGTAACCTGTATCTTCCCCTCACCACACAAGGATTCAGACAATGGCCAACCCGGTCTACAAGAAAATCACCCTCGTGGGGACTTCCGAAAAGTCATTCGCCGACGCCGCTGCATCGGCCGTCGCCAAAGCGTCTGAAACCGTGCACAACATGAGCTGGTTCGAAGTCGCCGAGCAGCGCGGCAGCATCGTCGACGGGAAGGTCCACCAATACCAGGTCACCGTGGATATCGGCTTCCGCGTGGATTGAGATCGGGTAAACCCGCGAGCCCCCCCCAACGACCGGGCGCTGCCTGCCTTGCAGGAGTTAAGCGATCGCGCTGGGGGGGGCGGCAATCGAGAACGGGCCGGGGCAGCCCGCACCCGGCGCATCGGCTGCAAAGCGGCAGGGAATTGCCGGACTCCAAGCCGGGGAGGGGTCAGAATGCGCCGCCGTTTTCTCCCACAAAGGGATTCGTGCGGCGCTCGTGGCCAACCGTCGTGCCGGGCCCGTGGCCGGAGAGCAGAATCGTGTCGTCGGGCAGCGCAAACAGTTTCCGGCGGATTCCAGCGGCCAATTGCGCGAAATCCCCGTCCGGAAAATCCGTTCGGCCGATCGACCCGGCAAAGATCACATCGCCAACGAAGACCACGCCCGGCGTCTGCCCTTCGACCAAAAAAACGACATGCCCGGCCGAATGACCCGGGATGGCCATCACCTTCAGATCGAAGCCGGCGGCTGAGAACCGTTCGCCATCGGCGACCGTTTTGTCAGCGGGGGGGCTGACCAGGTGGGCGCCGAAAAGGAGCGAGAGATTCTGCGCCGGGTCGCTGAGTTTGCCGGCTTCGTCTTCCCCGATCACAATCGGGCACTGCGGCCAGCGCTGCTTGACCGCCTGGTTGCCCCCGATATGGTCGCTGTGTCCGTGCGTGTTGAGGATCGCCGCCGGTTGCAGTTTCTCCTCGTCGAGAAAACGGATGATTTTCTCCGGTTCCAGGCCGGGGTCAACCAGCAGGCAGTCCTTCCGCTCAGGGCGCCAGGCAACAAAAGTATTCTGCTGGAACGCGGCTGAAACAACGACTCGAATCTGTAGCCGATCAAGATCCACGAACTGGTCTCCCCGGATGTTCTGAACTTGGGTAAGATACGACGATTGCTGCGAACCGATGGATTGCCCGTTCCTGACCGATTGGACAAAGCCACCCTGGCAAACGAAACATTGTAATTCTGTCTGAACGATTGTGCGATAACCACAAGAAGGAGTGCCAGTCAAGACACC
>JAMOAF010000322.1 GCA_023621895.1 Planctomycetota bacterium | reverse complement strand
GTCGTAATCCGGGTGGTCGCTGAAACCCTAGCGCATACTGACACACCACAGTCTACACGCTGATTGCCCCCTCGCAAGATTGCAGTCTGGCAGTCTCGAAGGGACGAGCGATCGTGCCAGTGCGATAATCTAGGATTATCGATCTCCCGGTTCCCAAGCTCCTGCTTGGGAACCCTTGCTTTCACCTTCGACCATTGCCCGGGCGGCCTTGCCCCGCGATTTCACTGCCGGGCATCTGGCCGCCCGGCGCTTCCCGGCCGAGGGCTCACGGCCAGCCGCGCTAGGGGCCCTTTGCGTCGTGCTGTCGTTGCGCATACTCTTTGGCCAGGTCGCGCACCGCGTCGTCGCTCTTATCGACGTACAGTTCGAGCCAGTAGCCGTCGATCCCCCGTTTGGCGACCCGGATTCCGGCCGCCAGCCGGCCGCGGTGGTCGCCCCCGGCGGCATCGCCGGCGACAAGGGCCGCCATCAGCCGATCGGCCAGCGTGCCCTGGGTCTCTTCGTAGGCCTTGGCCATCGCCACGACCACCTCCCGGCCGGTGAGCGTGTTTCCCTGGCAGCAGTAGTAGCGGCCGGTGATCGCGGCCCAGTAACGGCTTCTCTCCGGGGCGGCGGTCGGGTTGTGCACGGCCGCGCGCCCCCGGATGTCGATGACCGCCAACTGGCGGAGTTCCGAGTTTGCGTCGTTTTCGAGCAGAGTCAGCAGCACCGCTTCGGGGCGTTTCCCCTCTTCGAGCAGGTCCAGTGCGCGCGGGCCCCACTCGGGCACGTGATCGTGCTGCGTGCAGAAGGCGCCGACGCCGGCGCGGACGTAAGGCACGACCTTTCCAACCGCCGGGTACTTGCTGGCGACCGCGGCGCCGCAGACGCCGCTCTCCGGATCGACGGCCACGATCGAGAACGTCGCGGAAATGGGGGGTGAAACCCAATTCGACGACTCGGCCGGCTGGCCGGGCTGACCGGCGCCGATTGCGGCGGCGAGAAGCAAGCTGCTCAGGAATGCCATGGCGGGCTCCTCATGTTAAACGGCTGGCGGACGCTCGCGGCCCTCCCGCTGCCGCCCCGCCGCTGCCGCCAAGTATGCCATCGCGACCGGCGGTCGGCAATCTCACCCCTGGCACGTGCGAAGGATCCGCCCGAGCGATGCGACTTCAGGTCGTGGTGCGCGGCAAAGCGTTTCAGCGCATCGCGCTCCTTTTCGGGCGCCAGGTCGGGAACGCGCTGGACGCGGCCGGCCTCGTCGTCCCAATCGCCGCTGTAGTATTTGGTGACAACACCTCTCCAGCGTGGACAATCGCTCTCCGCGGGTCGTGAACTTCACAAAGCAGTGAGGCAAATCTGCCGGGTGCAAGCTACTTATTCGCCAGCAGGTTCTCCGCCTCTTGCCGAATCAGGCTGGATATCAGCCAATCGTGCCATCTCAGCCGGCCTCGTCCATCTCGGCGAACCGGAAAAGTCCGCTCGAGCATCTCGGTCCCGAGTTTGAGAGCCTTGTTGGCTTCGTCCTTCTCGCCGAGCTTTGCGCGTGCGGCCGCAAGGGTCAACAGGCTCTTCACCGCCTCCGGCGTATCTTGTTGCGCCTCGCAAGCCCAGCCCAGCCATTGCGTCGCTTCCTTGAACTCGCCGCTGCGGTATCGGGCCAGTCCGACCATGGCGCTGCGCGAGTTCTTCATCCTCACGGGCGAGCGGAGGAAGACGTCTTCCGCCTCCTTCGCCAGTTGTTGCCAGTCCTTGACCGAATCGCTGTCCAAGAGACAGGCCTGCAAGGCGCGGCCGTAGACTACCGGATCCGCAGGATCAAACCGCTCGCGCATCCGGGTGCAATGAGCCAGATAAGCCTCGCGGTTCAGCGTCCGCAAAATGGGCGAAAGAACGTACCAGGTCCAATGATCCTCAGGCGCAAGCGCGAGGACTCCGGCCAGGTCCTTGGCCGCGGCCTCGTACTCTCCCAAGGCTGCCAGCAGCATTCCCCGGCCACGCAGCGCCGCCACGTTGCCGGGGTCCTTTTCAAGCATTTCGCCGAGCATTTTCCGAACGATCGCCGCCGCGTCCACGGCGCCCTCGGCATCCTGGCGGGTATACGTCACGATCGTGTCGAAGACGGTGCTGTCGCCGGTCTTCCGGTCCCACGAGTAGGCGACAAAATGATCCTTGTCCAGCACTCGGAGCCACTGCTTCTCGGCGGTGGCAACGCCCGTGTCCGTCGAGCCCTCGCCCTGGCCGCGAAGCACGAAGAATGCGCCGCTTTTGGCCGCGCTGGAAGTTGCCGTCCACCGCCACCCCCCGGAGCCCGCGCCAAGCTCCCGAAAGAACGCGCTGGCGGGATACCAGCAGGTCAGGGCCACCTGGTCCGCCGTGAAGTCGGCGCCTTCCAGATGCCTCCGCTCCAAAATGCAGTTGCCGTTTGCCTCTTGTTCCATCTTGGCCGTGAAGCTCCATTCGGCAAAACCGACCACTTCGCCGGTCCCTTTCCAATCGCCGGCGAAGTACTTCAACACCTCAGCGGGCGCGACTTCGGGAGCCGGGGTCTCTTTCTGGGCCTCCGCGGCGCCGGCCAAGGAGAAGAGAGCCATGAGCAGCAACGCGCCTTGACAGCAACCGAAAACGAAAGTCCTCACCAACATGTCAGGTCTCCTTGAAAAAACGGCCTCACAATTGTTTCTCCTCTGCCTTGGCGGCTTGATCGGAGGTTGACTCTGAATTCTCGGCCGCTGCGTTTCCAAGTCCGTACTTGAGCAGCTCGGCGACGTCCCAGAGATGCATCTTGCCGTCGCGCCCGGTGGTGGCAATCGACTTGCCGTCGGGGCTGAAGATGGCCGAGGTGGCACAACCGTAGTGGGCGCGGAACTTGCAGAGCAGCCTGCGTTCCTTCACGTCCCAGAGGCAGACCTCGCCTCTCTCGGGCCGCATCTGTTCGCTCCACTCCGCGCCGGCCGCCGTGACAAGCAGGCGTCCATCGGGAGAAAATGCCGCGGACCGCAGCCACTCGCGATGTTCGAGTGGCAGCTCACTGCAACTGAAGGTCGCCATGTCCCATAACTTCACATTGCACTCTTCGCCGCCCGATGCAAGCAGACCGTCTGCTGAAACGGCCAGTGCGTCGACCCGGCGAGTTCCATGTCGCAGAGGTTC
>JAMOAF010000266.1 GCA_023621895.1 Planctomycetota bacterium | reverse complement strand
GCCAATTCGCTCGGTTCCTGGCAACCAGGGCGGTCCTTTCAACCGCCGCGGGTTGGTACGCTCTGCACCACCCTACGGGCGGCCGACCCCGCGACGTTCCGCGAGAGCTTGATTTGTCGGCCTACTCGGCCGGTTTGACGATTTTCGGCGCGCCGGCGATGTCGAGAACAACGACCGTGGCGATCTTGTCGGGGGCTTCGGCCGGCAGCCCGATCGTCACGCCGCCGTCGCCGCGCGCCGCCTGGAGCCGCTGGCCGCCGGCGAGCAGCGCGGCTTCCACCGGCGAATTGGCCAGGCCGGCAAGCACGAGCTGGCCGCTCTTGGGCCAGCCGAAGACGTGGAGATAGAGCCGCGTCGTGCGGACGTTGAGCTTCCTCTGCGTGCACCGGCCCCACTCGAGTTTTTCGAACGGGCTGGCCTCCGTGGCGTAGATCGACTGGCCGTTGACCCGCATCCACGCGCCGATGGCGCGCATCGATTTAACGCTCTCCTCCGGTACGCTGCCGTCGCCCTTCGGGCCGATGTTCAGCAGGTAGTTACCGCCCTTGCTGGCGATGTCGATCAGGTTGCGGATCAGCGTCTCGTCGGATTTCCATGCGCGGTCGTGTTCGTTGTAGCCCCAGGTGGTGTTCATCGTCATGCACGTTTCCCAGTCAACGCCCGGCATGCCGGTGGCGGGGATGTGCTGCTCGGGCGTGATGAAATCGCCGTACTTGGGGTCGAGCTGCGGGATATACCCCGCGGTGCCCATGCTCGACCAGCCGGCTTCGGGGGAACGGAACAGGCGGTTGTTCATGATGATGCCGGGCTGTTTCGATCGGGCGAGGCTCATCAGGTCGCCGGCGCGCCATGCCTCGTCGCCCTGAAAATCCTGCGAGCTGTAGTCCCACCAGAGGATGTCTAACCGGCCGTAGTTGGAGACAAGCTCGTCGACCTGCTGGCGGAGGTAGGCTTGATACTTGGCGTGGTCGCGCTCGCCGTTGGGGTACGGCTGGCCCTTGAGCGGGTGGGGCAACTGCTTCGACTTGGCGTAGGCGTACTGGTCGTGGTGCCAGTCGATCACCGAGTGGTAGAAACCGACTCGCAACCCTTCGGCGCGGCAGGCCTCGACGATTTCCTTTACCAGGTCACGATGCAAGACGTGCCCGGCGTTGTAGTCGCCGGCCTTCGAGTTGAAGAGGCCAAATCCGTCGTGGTGCTTGGAGGTGAAGACGAGATACTTGCAGCCGGCCTGCTTGGCGAGCCTGGCCCAGCCGCGGGCGAAATCGGCGGAGGGCTTGAACTTGGGAATCGCCTCCTTGGCGTAGGTGTCGGTGTCGGCTTTGACGCGCTGCTGGATCCACTCCATGCCGCCGGTCGTGCCGACGGGTTTGCCCTGCCACGTGCCGGCCAGCCCTGAGTAGAGGCCCCAGTGGACGAACATCCCGAAGCGTGCCTCGCGCCACCATTTCATCCGGGCGTCGCGCTGCTGCGGCGTTTCGGAGTAGGCGCCGGCGGCCGGCTGGTCCGCGGCGCTGCCCTGCTGAGAGAAGGCAAGAACGCTGGCGGTACATATTAGGAATGCGGCAATTCTCATGATCCATCACCCTTTCATGCTGTTTTCGGTTCGTTTTTCCGGTGGTCGTCGCCGTCGCTTGATTGTAGCGGCGCCGCGCGCCGGTGTCAGCAAGTTGCGCGGCAGCCGGCGCGTTTTGTGCGAGGTTGCTTGCTCCGCGGGAAATCCGTGGTTTAATGAGAGACTACCGAGCAGCCCGATGGCGGGCCCCTCGCCGGGGGACGAAAGGAGTGATCTGATGAGCGGGGTATTTGCCGCGTTGATGGTGGTGTCCCTGGCGCCTGTGCTGACCGCGGCGGAGCGCGAGGCTCCCTCCCCGCTGAAGAACCCGACCGCCGACGGCTATTACGGCATCTGGTATGCCATCAGTGGATCGTACGGCGGCGGCTTTGCCCTGTTCCCTTCGCAGCACTCCCCCTCGGCCGTCTATCGCGCGGAAGTCAAGAAAACCTTCTTCGTCTACGGCGGCACCGTGCCCGGCAAGCGGCAGTTGCAGGCCATGGTATCCTACTACGACCACCAGCGCGGCGTCGTGCCGCGGCCCGTGATTGTTCACGATTGGGGCCAGTTCGATCTGAAGCCGGGCGGAACGGCCGACGCCCACAGGAACCCCACGATCTCGGTCGACGGCGACGGACGCGTGTGGGTTTTCGTCAGCGGTCACGCCGACGCCGGCGCCATCTACCGCGGCCGCGCGCCCTACAGCGTCGAGAGCTTCGAGCGGATCGTCGCCACGCCGATGACCTATCCCAACCCCTGGTGGATTCCGGGCAAGGGTTTTTTCCTTTTCTTCACGAAGTATGATCACAACCGCGAATCGTTCTGGATCACGAGCCCCGACGGCCAGAGTCTGGCCGGCGGCCGGACGTGGGAGACGCCCGGCCAACTGAACGCGTGGACGGTGGGCAGCGACGGCGACGCGTACGGGCACGGCAACTACCAGTTCACCGCGGCCCGCGGCGCGCGCGTGGCCACGGCCATGAACAACTGGATCGGACGGACCAGGGACCGCTCGAACCTGTTTTACCTGCAAAGCGACGACATGGGAAAGACGTGGCAGACGGCCGACGGGAAGGACTTTGAGCCGCCGATTCGCCAGGTCGAGTGCCCGGCGCTGGTCCGCGACTTCTGGGCCGAGCATTTGCAGGTCTACGTGCAGCACTTGACGTTCGACACTCAAGGCCGGCCGGCGATCCTGCTGCTGACTTCGCCCGCGGGCCTGACCGCCGAGGGGCCCGGCGGGCCGCGGACGTGGACGGTCGCACATTGGACGGGCCAGCGCTGGGCGTTTCACCCGGTGACCACGTCGGGGAACAACTTCGACTGCGGCTCGCTCTCCATCGAAGAGGATGGCACGTGGCGGATCATCGGCCCTACGGAGCCCGGCCCGCAAGCATGGAAAACCGGCGGCGAAATCGCCATGTGGACCAGCGGCGACCAGGGCGCGACCTGGAAAAAGGCCAGGCAGCTCACCTCGGGCAGCAAGTACAACCACAACTACGTGCGGCGCCCCGTCGATGCCCAGCCCGACTTCTATGCACTCTGGGCCGACGGCGACGGAGACAAGCCGTCGCCGTC
>JAMOAF010000080.1 GCA_023621895.1 Planctomycetota bacterium | reverse complement strand
TCGACGGCGGCGAGAATCTTCTGGACTTCGTAACCGATGATGTGCCGCCCCACTTCAAACGCTTGCCGGTAGATGAATTCACGATGCGGCTGATTGGTGTACGCGACATGCGGGCTGCCCGAGAATTCGTCGCTCCGGCTGATGAGTGTGGGAACCGCCACCAGGCACCCCGCCTCCGCCAGACGCCTGGCGAATTGGACCGATTCGGGCAGTTCGCCGCTGAGTCCGCAAAACGCCTCCGGCGTCCAATCCGCGTCGGGCAGCGCCACCACGCCGGCCCGCGGCGCCGCGGGGACCAGCAGCAGGCCTTCCGCCGTGACGCCTTCCAACACCGGCCACCGGACGGCATGGACGGTCACCCGGCTGCTCCGCGCGACGACCGGCGATTGCCCCAGGGCCGACACCAGCTCAAACCGCTGGCGGCCGTCGGCGCCGGCCGCCGCGCGCGGATCGGTCGCCCCGATCAACGCTCGGAAGTGTTGGCACCGCCGGAGGATGCCTTCCGCGCCAGCCTGATCGCTGGAGAATTCTTGCTGCCAGCGAGCCGCGCGCTGCTGCCGCGAAGCCGCCAACTCGCGCCGGCAGAAGTGGTTCAATCCCTCGACCATCACTTCATCGAGCGGACGCTCGATCAACAGCGGATCGGTCCCCGGGAGCACCGCGTCGGCAGCCACCGCTGAACCGAGCCATCCCGGCAACACACCGACAACCAGCATCGCGCAGGGAAGTGACGTTAATCGCATGACCGGAATCTCCGCGAGCCGGCTTTCACTCCGCTCAAGCAGCATCAAGGCCAGGCTTACTATTGGCCGGGTTGTCCAGCAGTGTTTCGACGGCCCGCTTCTTGTGACCATTCAGTATCTGCCGTATTTCGCGACCAGTTCGGGCAGCATCGCGATGCGGCGCCACGGCGCGTCGGGCGGCACCTGGTCGCCGGCGGCCATCATCAGCCTCGGCGAGGCCAGACGCGTATCCAGCCAGCGCTTGACGCATTCGACGAACGCCGCATCACTGCCGCCGGCGCCGAACACGGTTGCCGGAATGCCACCGGAGAGAATCAGGTCCGGTCCGGCTTCGGCACGCATCCGGGCCGGCGTGAGCGCGAACATCGGCTGCGGCGTAACCGCGTCGGCACAATCCACGCCGCACTCGGCCAGCCAACCGAGCACACCGCGGCTCTCACCGTCCACGTGCACCGCCAGGTACTTGCCCCGGGCGTGCAGCCGCCGCGCGACCTCGGTGTAGTAGTCGCGGACATAGGCGTCGAAAAACTGCTTCGTCTGTACGTTGCTGTCGTAGTTGTCGCTGATGATCAGGGTTTCGAACGGGCCATCGAGCAGGGCGTCGAGAATCCGCAGGTTGCAGGCGTTGACCGCCTGCACCAACCGCTGCACCCGCTGCGGCTGGTCGCGCACGGCGAACACGGTCCGCTCCACGCCCATGTTGCGCGCCATCAGGTAGCCCGATCCGGAGTATGGCAACTGCGCGTAGGGATAGGCCAACTCGCCGAGGCTCTCTTGCCAGGCCCGGTAGAACTCCCACCTGGGACGGCAGCGCAATCGCTCCATGAGGAATTCGACGATGGGGAACTCCTCCGTCGATTCGAGCAGGTACTTGCGAATGCCGTACGAGTAGCTGTCGGCGTTGAACACGCGCTCTTCGTGAATCGTGCCCAGCGGCGTGGTGATCCGCGTGGAGAACACGCCGCCATCCGTGTGCGACTCCAGCTTGACCTCCGGATCATCCGTAAACAGGGAATAGAAGCCGCCCATCTCGCAGTAGCAGACGGCGCCTACCTGTTTGTGCAGTTCCACCAACCCCTGTTCCACCTCGGTGAACCCGGAGAGGTTGAAAAACACATTCCGGTTCTTCTTGTACCAGTGGGAAAGGTCCAGCAACAGCGGCACCTGATCGGGCGTACGGCCCTGGTAAACCTCGCGAACGCGCTGGTTGGGCTTCATGGCTGTGATCCTCCGCATTGACCATTCTGCCGCTTGCCTGACCGTGTGGGCAAGGCCCCTCGCTAAACCGGCCTGCGTGATTCGTGGAAGGAGCGGCTGTTATTCAGATAGCCGCGTGCGCCTTGCCCCGCGCTTCGTTAAACACAACTGGCCGCCGACGGGCGGGATGTTAGTTTACGCCTGGACTCCATGCGCGCCTGATCCGAAGATCAACTGAAGCCGCTTACGACCCAGCCAGAAAACGGATATTGCCTCGCGGTCGAAGCCGGCGGGCACCATTTCCGAGCCGGGAAGCCCGGCCCTCTGGATGAGCGAGTCGATTTTGCTCGATACCGGCCACGGCAGGCACTGGAACAGCCCTCCGAAGCTCGTGCGGAAGGTTGAAGAAATGCGCTTCGCGCGGTGGATTTCGCGGGAACCTCCACCGGGTTCTTTCAGGAGATTGACGGGCAGCTTGCCGTGCGTGAAGATATTGCCGGTGAACGTCCCGTGTTGTGGTCTTAAGCTGAAGCTTGGGAGCCGGACGGTGTACTGAAGCTTGGGGACCGGGAGACTCTGAGAGCAGGGTGGCCCGCCCAATTCGTCTTGCGCGGAGAATGACCGATGAATCCAGCGAAATCCGAAGTGACTCGTCGCCGATTTCTCGGCACTTCAGTAGCCGCGGCAGCAGTCGCGGCAGCCGGCCGATTGCCCCGAGCCGCCGCCGGCGAGCAGGCGAAGGCGTCGCCGCGGAAAACGGTGCTGTCGTTCTATTGCGACGACACCAGCCCCTATGTCGCCGGCGCGAAGGCGTTTCAGACCTTTCTCGACTACTGCGCCGAGCACAAGATTGCCGGCGAGTCGACCGCCATTCTGGGCTCGGGCGGCCACAGCATGTGCCGCAAACCCGATGACGAGGAGCAGGCGTACCTCCGGCAGGTCACACGAGCCTGGAAATGCGGCATCGACACCCACATGGAACTGATGACGCACGCTGGGCTTTTCGATTTCGACGCAAACCGGCCCCCTAAGGACGCCAAACACGAAGGCCTCTGGCTCTACGAGCCCGAGGTCACGGTCGAACAATACCAGCGCTACCTGGGCGGCATCATCGCCGAAGGCGAGCGGGCGGGCGTGAAGTTTACCGGGCTTACCTGGCCCGGTTGCGGCTGCGAAGTCTGCGCGCGGCGCTATGCGGAACTCCGCGCCGGCGGGCACAAAGACCCGAATCCGGCCCTCTGGACCGCCTTGCTCAATCTGGCCAAGGAAGGCAAGTTCCGCGGCCGCACCGTGCCCTGTTTCTTCGGCTCCAGCGAGACCGAGTTCGGCATCCACCGCAAGGCAAGCGAAGGCGCCTGCGGCGTCTACGACCTGATGCCCAACGCCAGGGACGCTTTCGGCATCTGGGAGAACAATCCCGCGCGCGTGGACCCGGATTATTACATCACGGCCGACGGCAAGTCGGGCATCGTGGTCCGGCACGTCGCGGCCGGGGCGCCCTACTGCATCTGGTACGCGCATTGGCAGGGGTTGAATCCGGCGAAGGGGGTCGGCTGGCGAGCGTTTACGACGGTCATCGATCGGATCGGCAAGCACCTCGGCGACCGCGTGGTGTGGATGCGGCCCAGCGAGATCACGGAGCGATACCACGCGGCCGGCGGCTGGGGCTTCTTGGATTTGAAGTGACGTTCGCCGGGTGACCGTTCGAGTCGGCTTTGAAGGGGACCGGCCGATTTTCGTGAAACGATGTTTGCGACCGCCCCCGTGAACACTCAACCTGGCGGAGGGCCCCCGTCATGCGTATCTTGCCGACGTCTGTGTTGCCGAAGAACATTCTGGCGAGTCTGCGCAAGCCGGCAAACCACATTGGAGCGTCGGCGGCCCTGCTCGAAGCGGTTACCGCCGAGCCGGCCGCCGTGATGCAGAAGCTCGGCACAAGCCATTCCGGCCTGTCGGAGCAGGAGGCTTCGGCGCGGCTGGAGACGCACGGTCACAACGTTGTGACGGAAGAGACGCGTCACACGCGACTCCGCATGCTGGGCCATGCGTGCCTCAATCCTCTCGTGATCCTCCTCGTTGTCCTGGCCACGATCGCGTTCCTGACCGGCGACGTTCGCGAGTGCCTGGTGATGGTGATGATGGTGGTGTTGGGCGTGGTGCTGCGCTTCCTCCAGGAGGCAAAGGCCGATGGCGCCGCCGCCAGGCTGAAGGCGATGATTACCGTCACCGCCACCGTGATTCGCGATGGGCAGCCGAGAGAAATAGCCCTGCCCCAGCTCGTGCCCGGCGATCTGGTCAAGCTCGCGGCCGGCGACATGATCCCCGCCGATATCCGGATCCTGTCGTCCAAAGACCTGTTCGTCATCCAATCGAGCCTCACCGGCGAATCCCTGCCCGTCGAGAAATTCGAGGGACGGGAAGACGACGCCGGCCGGCCGATTGCCGAATTGAGAAACGTCTGCTTTCTGGGGACCAGCGTGGAAAGCGGCAGCGCCACGGCGATTGTCGTCGAGACCGGATTCAGAACGTATCTCGGGAAGATGGCCCGGTCGATCGTCGCTCCGGCGGCCGAGACCAGCTTCGATCGGGGGGTCGCCCGTTTCACCTGGCTGATGATCCGCTTCATGCTGGTCATGGTCCCTCTGGTCTTCCTGATCAACGGCATCACCAAGCACAACTGGACCGAGGCATTCTTCTTCGCGCTGGCCGTCGCCGTGGGCATGACCCCGGAGATGCTGCCGATGATCGTGACCGTCTGCCTGTCCCGCGGGGCCATCGACATGTCCGGCAAGAAGGTGATCGTCAAACGCCTCAACTCGATTCAGAATCTCGGGGCGATGGACGTGCTTTGCGCGGACAAGACGGGAACTCTGACCTTGGACCGCGTGATCCTCGAACGCTATTGCGACGTCGTCCAGCACGAGGATGATGAAGTGCTCCGGTTCGCCTATCTGAACAGCCATTTTCAAACCGGGCTGAAGAACGTGCTCGACCGCGCCATCCTTCAACATCGCGAGGTCTGCGAGAGCTTTTCCGCGCCCGACCTCCAAACAGTGGACGAAATACCCTTCGACTTTGTCCGGCGGGTGATGTCGGTGGTCATCGCGACTCCGGAGGGCAGGCACCGCCTGATCTGCAAAGGAGCGCCCGAGGCGATTTTCGAGCGCTGCAACCGCTTCGAACTGGAGGGCGCCGTGTACCCGGTGGACCCCCTCCTGGTTCGCGATTTGGAGGAAGAATACGACAACCTCAGCGAGGACGGGTTCCGGGTGCTGGCCATCGCCTACGCCGATTTCGAGCCCCGGGCGGCCTACTCCCGCGCCGATGAGCGCGACTTGATCCTGAAAGGCTACGTCGCCTTCCTGGATCCGCCGAAGGAAACCGCGGCCCCCGCCATCGCGGCGCTCGAGCAGCACGGCGTGTCCGTGAAGATTCTCACCGGCGACAACGAGCTGGTGAGCCGCAAGATATGCACCGAAGTCGGACTTACCACCGAGAGCGTCGTTCTGGGCAGCCAGGTGGCCGCGATGCCGGACGCCGAACTGGCCGAAGCAGCCCACCGCGCTGCGCTCTTCGCGCGCCTTTCCCCCGCCGATAAGGAACGGATCGTCAGAGCGCTTCAGAGCAAGGGGCACGTGGTGGGCTTCATGGGCGACGGAATCAATGACTCGCCGGCCCTCCGCGCCGCCGACGTCGGGATCTCGGTCGACAGCGCGGTCGACATCGCCAAGGAAGCCGCCGACGTGATCCTGCTGGAAAAGAGCCTGATCGTCATCGACGAAGGAGTGCTCGAGGGGCGAAAGGTGTTCGCCAACATCCTCAAGTATATCCGCATGGGCGCCAGCTCCAATTTCGGCAACATGTTCAGCGTGCTCGGGGCAAGCGCGTTTGTGCCCTATCTGCCCATGGCGCCGATGCAGATTCTCACCAACAACCTGCTCTATGACTTCTCCCAGGTTCCCATACCGGCCGACAACGTGGATCCGGAGCAGATCGCCAAGCCGCGGCCCTGGGACATGGGGGAGATTACCCGATTCATTCTGTTCATCGGCCCGTGTAGTTCGGTCTTCGATTACACAACCTACCTGATGCTGCTCTATGTTTTCAACGGCTGGGATCCGGCGAACGAATCGCTCTTTCAAACCGGATGGTTCGTGGAGTCGCTGATCACGCAGACCCTCGTGATCCATATCATCCGGACGAAGCGGATACCTTTTCTGCAAAGCCGGGCCAGTTGGCCGATGATCGCCGCGACAACCGCGGTCATCATGCTCGGCATGTGGCTGCCATTTTCGCCCCTTGGCCCATCGTTGGGCTTCACGCAACTGCCGCCGCTGTATTGGCCGCTGCTGGCGGTGACGCTCTGCTGCTACGTCTTGCTGACCCAAGGCGTCAAAGCGTGGTTAATCCGTAGGGGCTGGGTGTGATCTACGGCGGCAGGGTCGTGCGGGCCGGCCCCAGGGCGGTTGGAAAGGACCCCCTCGTTGCCGGGAACCGAACGATTTCACACCGCCGAGGCGGCGGCGGCGCCCCACCAGCGCCGAGCCGCAACGCGAGACAACGGGGCTAAAGGCCCACGGCTGTGAACATGTTGTATTTACCCAAGTCGCGATATGCGCGAAACTTCCGTTCCATGACGGGCGAAGGAACGCGCGTCTTTTTCCGGGATTGAACCGAGTCCGGGCACGGGGCCACGGAACCTGGCGATCTCCCCCGGCGGTGAGCCGCTCCGGTGTGTGAACATGCCCGGTGATAACGTGGCCGTGTTTCGGATCGATCCCCAAACCGCCGGCTTGACTTCAGACTGTAGGGAACTGCCATCAACTGATCACTTCCACCTCCAATTTCAGCATCTCGCCGAGGGCCTTAAGCTCCTTGGTGTAATCGCCGAAGACCCACTGGAGATGGTTGCCGTAGACGAGCCGGCGGCGAAAGAACTCATCGCGCCTGCCCGCCGGCGCCTGAATAACCGCCTCGACGGAGCATCCGAGCAGGTCCTGCCCCCAACCGCTCGAGTCCACCAGGGTGCCTTTGAGCACGAGAAGCTTCGTCGCGGTCGCATCCACCCGGGCGACCGCGACGGTCTTGTCTTTGTTCTTTGAGAAATCGATGACAGCCTTCGTGCCCCAGCCTTGCTGGACGAACCGCCCCAACTGGTACGGCAGATCGGGCTGGTCCAAACCATTCATTTTCATGCTCGGGGCGCTATGATTGATGCGGAACGTGTCGCCGCTCCTCGGGTCGCCGTTTCCCTGGTGAGGCGACTTGTTCGACACGCTCATCAACAGCCGCACCGCCAGGAGCGACCCGAAATCGGCCTCGCACGACGACGCAATCCCCTCGTTGCCGAACATCGCATGGAGCAGGCAGGGCGTAATCAACCATTGCTGCGGCAGCTTGCTTGGGCAGAACTCGAAGCAATCGATCGTGAACGCATTGCACCCGTGACGGGCCATGAGGTTCCTGATCGAGCGGTCGAAGATCATGCTGCGGAGCACGTAGTTCTCGTCGATGAACGACTTGTCGGCTTTCCGGATCAGTTCCGCGGCGGCCTCGGAGGCTTGCTGCCCCGCCTCCCGGCTGCCCAGCAAGCGGTTCATCTCGTCGGACATCTCCCGGTAAGCGATGTTCACTACCGACACGCCAAGCCGCTTCTGAAGGTCCTCGAAGTCCCAGACGCTGCCGCACGTGAAGGGCGGGACGCCATCCGTCGGATACAGGACCTTCGTCAGGCGAAACACCTTTCTCGCCCGCAAAAGCGCAAGGACCTTCGCCAGGTTCATGTCCTCCCCCGCTACGAACGCCTCGTTTCCTTTGGCCAGCGTGTAGCAGGCGATGTCGGTGTTGCGGCAGCCGAGGCCGTCGAGGACGATCGGCTTGCCGAACTTGTCGCCGATCTCGTACGAGGAGCGCGAGTTGCCCGCCGGGTACATGAAGTAGACGTCGGTCTCTTGGCTGTCGGGGGCAAGCTTGGCGTACTGCTCCGGCTTCAACACCCAGTCTTCGCTGAACGTCACATGGACCGGCTCCAGCAGGCGCACGTCCTCCGGTCGCCCCAGGCCTGCCGTCTTCAACTGTTGCGACCATCGAGCGAAACTCTGCTCCGCATTGGCCTTCTCGACCTCGGCAGTCGCCGAGGTCCACCGGCATGGGCCCTGCCACGGGTGCGTGTGGATGACGTTCGCCATCACCGGTTTGACGCAGAGCCGCGTATCGCATGGATGCTGGGGGATGCGGGGAGCTTCGATGGGACCGGCGGCCTCGCCCGCCGGCGCCGCCGCGGTGGCCGTTTGTCCTGCCGCGGCGCTCGCCACGACCGTGCCCAGACTTGTTACCAGAAAACCTCGCCGATTCATGGAGCACCTCCGTCTTGGTCTTGGTAAATTGCTGCCATTGTTGGTCAATTGCGTTGCGTTTAATGCCCAACCTCATTCCTGGTTCCGCCAATGCAGCCGGCACTCCAGCGGGAAATCCGTCAGCATGCCGTCGCAGCCCGCTTCCTTGATCCGGTCCCAAATCGCCGGGTTGCGGCGGTCCGGCCCGGAACCCGAGAAATTGAATAACGCCACTCTCTTCTCTTGGTGAACGCGCGACATCTCCTCGGGCGTAGGCGCGAACGTCAGCAGCAGCACGTCCAGATCGCCGGCGGCCAACTGCCTGTCGAAGTCCTTCCGACCGACGTTCTGGCCGATGCGAAATGCCGGGTTATAAGCTTTCAGTCGCCGGCTGCACGCATCGTCCTGATCGAACGCGAAGCTCTCGCTGAGCAATCCATGCTCGGCGACCATCGACACCAACTGGCGCTCGCCTTCCAGCGTGATCCCCTTGATGTTGATCGCGATCATGGTCGGGCCGCGTTTCTCCCGGGAGACCATGGCCAGCACCTCTTCGAACGTTGGAATCCTCACGCCCTTGAATGCCGGGTGGAACCAACTCCCCGCGTCGAGTTGCTTCAACTCCGCTACGGTCAGTTCGCGCACCGGTCGGTTGGGACCGTTGGTCGTGCCCTGGAGATTCTCGTTGTGGATGACCACGAGCTGGTTGTCGCGGCTCGAGTAGACGTCCAGCTCGAAGCCGAACGATAACTCGATGCACGTGGCCAGTGCGGGCATCGTGTTCTCCGGGGCATGGCGTAACAGCCCGCGATGGCCAATCAGGATCGGTTCGCCGCCGGCAGAAGGCAGAATCCACACGAACGATAAACATACGGCAAACATCGCGCGGTATCGCATGATGATCGTCCTCGGTTTCGATTCTTCGAAGTCTGGTAACCGTTCACGGGCGCTGTCGGCCTTGGGCTCGCCCGGATGGAGCGCCAGGTTGACGGCTAAGTGGGCGGACCGCAGATGCCCGCGTCCCGCGCAGTGTTACGCCCCCATCCGGCTTCGCCCGGATGGAGCGCCAGGTTGACGGCTAAGTGGGCGGACCGCAGATGCCCGCGTCCCGCGCAGCATTTCGCCCCCATCCGGCTCGCCCGGATGGAGCGCCAGGTTGACGGCTAAGTGGGCGGACCGCAGATGCCCGCGTCCCGCGCAGCGTTTCGCCCCCATCCGGCTCGCCCGGATGGAGCGCCAGGTTGACGGCTAAATGCATCGCGTCTTCACCGACGTTAGCCGCTCAACCTGCTTCACCATCCGGCAGGTCATAGGGTATTAACAATTGCCTAAACGCGTGGTATATCGTGGCATTCCTACTAGTCTGTTATTGCTACAAAATAATTCTGACTATTGTCTTTCCTCCAGCTGTGCGGTGATGTGCTCCAGTGCCCGCGTCGCGCCCGTGGCCAGGAAGGCATTCTCCGCATTGGCATCGACGCCGAGCGACTGCGTCAGGTTCCTGGCGGCGGCACTCGCCGGTTGCCCAACAAGAATCACGTCGCCCGATTGCGCCAGTTGGGCGTCGCTCAGCAGGCTGAAGTCTTCGGCCCGGCCGGTCATCCGCCGCAGATAACGCTGCAACTCGGCCGCGGCGAAGCACTGGGTGCAGGCGTTGCCGTCGGCCTGGCCGGCATCGAGCCAGTCGACGTGTTCCTCGGCCACAGCCGCAGCCTGGGGTGAAGGGAAGGGGCCGCAATCGACGACGATCGACGAGCGGGTTTCAGCCGTCTGCGCGATAGCGCCACTTGTCGCGAGCAGTAAGCACGGGAGAAGTCTCGTCCAGATCCGCCGCGGCAAATTCGCCTCCACTGCCTCGCTCCTTATGCAAGAGGCAAGATCGCTGCACGGATGGCCATCAGCGCAGCGGAGCCAATTCGGTGAGTCTCCTGCCCTGCGCGTCTTCGAGGCCGGTCTGGAACGGCCCGTGTTCCGGCTGGAACTCCAGCACGAACCCTTGGAGCGTGCCGCGGCGGTCGAGGTGCACGCCCTGTTTCAGAATTTTTCCCTGCGCGGATTGGATGACCCAGAAGTACACGGCCGACGCGTCCGGCTGACCGCTGACCACCTCGTAGTCGACGCTGAATCCCATCGCCGTGCCCGTCGGCAGAGATTGCGGCAGCGCCGTGGCTGCGGAGAGCTTGATGGCCATCGTCTTGGGCTGCGGCGCGGATGTGCTCCCCGAGCGGGGCGGCTTGGCCGCCGCGGACTGCGTTCGGGCGATCGCCGCCGGTGGCTCGGGCTTGACCTCCGCCGCTTTCGTCTCCGCACGCGGCGGTTGAGGCGGCGCCGCCGGCTTTGACTCCTGCGGCGTCTTGGCTCGAACCCCCTCCGCGGCCGGCTGAGCGGGAGTCGTTGCCGGCGACGTCTTGGCGGCGGCATGGCCGGCCGGCCGTTCGTGCGGCGCGCCAGCGGAATCACTCCACAGCGTCGACAGGATCATCGATATGAGCGCCACCACGACGACGCCCCCAGCCACGCACATCGCGGCGATCAGCCAGAGGTTGAGACGCTCGGGCTGCGCGCGCCTCGCCGCGTGCTCCGGAGCGCTCGACTGCTGCGGATCGTCGCCCCCCAATTCATGGGGCGAGGACTCGGCCAATGCTTGTTCGAACTGCCAGACGTCTGCCAGGCCCGGCGGACCGCCGGCGGCCGGGAAGGGAGCGTTGTTCGACGGGATCGCCAGCGGCTCGCCGCAAGCCGGGCAGCGCACGAGTTTGCCGGCAAGTTCGTCAATCGCCCGGAACCTCCGTCCGCAACGGCAAGCCACGACGATCGGCATTTTTCCCTCCAACGACAAGGAGCTGCGCGATGAGTCCTCGCGGGATTCGCCCCGTGCAGGCGCTGGTCGGCCAGCCGCTTTCTGCCCGCCCGCAATTATACAAGCGGGGACGGCGGTTTGCGATCATGTTGGCAGGAATCGTCGCCCGGTTTTCGGGTCCGCTTCTGGTCTGACTCAGTTCTGGGGTAGCGTCGCTCGCAACAACTGATCGTCGGGCGCAGCCACCCGGATCGCTTTCTTCTGTTTCAGTTCACCGAGCGTAAAGGTCATCCCTTGCGGCTCGGCCGCCATCTTGACGGTGGCCTGGTCCGCGCCGCGGACGTCCAAAACCACGCCATCGGTGGCGGGGCCGGCGCTGCAAGCGAAAGTATGTGCCTTCTCATCCAGCTTGTCGTCGCCTTCGAACGAATAGGGGTACATGCCTACAATCTCCCCGCCGTCGACGGTAAAGCTCCCCTTCCACTGGACGAGGCGTTTCTCCTTGTGGTTGCCGAACTCGATAAATACCCGCGTGCAGTCCTTCGGCAGGGCAGGGAGCTCGGCAACCTGTGAAGGACCAAGGGCGGCGCGCATCGGCGACTCGGCCACGGCGGCAAACAGCAGCAGGGCGGCCCCGTCAGCCAGGACACCGCCATCCGCGTAGTGGCCGTCCTCGCTGACTTTGTACTTCAACAAGTTGCTGCCGTAGGGAAAGCTGTACTTGAAGAAATTCTCGGGAGTGGCCCATAGCGGCGCTGCGGGCTTGGCAGCGGCCGCGTCACGCTTGGCCCGCGGCTTCGAAGCTGCCTTCGGCTTGGCGGCGATCTTCGACTTGACCTCCGCTTGCGGCTTGCTCTCGGCGGCGGCTGAGGGCTCCGTCCAGGCGATCGGATGCCGGCGCTGGAGTTTGCGGGCGTCGAGCACCTGCGCGAGGCACAAGGCCGCGGCGACCGGGTCCTCCAATACGCCGCCCAACTCGCGCACGCCGCGCGAGCAGACCGTTTCCTGAAGGTTCAAAGCCAGCCGGACCACGCGGTCCTCGGGCAAAGCGCTGGCGGCGTCGGCCAGAGCCATGAACCGCAAGACGTCGGCCTGTGTTGCCGGCTGCTCGGCCGGCGGCTGGGGGCCAAAGTCGCAGGCCATCGGCGGCACGCGCGGCCTGGCCTTCTGCCACTGGGCGAGCAGGTTCTTCTCCGTCTTGCCCTCCAAGGCGAGCCGGGCCTTCGCCGCTTCGGCGAGGGCGTCGTCTTTGGTCAGTTCGGCCACCCGGGCAAGCAGGCCCGCGACTTCAGTCCCCGGAGCGTTCTTCTCGGCGAGTGTCCGGGCGCACTTCTTGGCGGTGTTCAAATACTCCGCCGCTCCGCCGGTGGCTGCCAATTCAGCCAGAACGCGAATGACACACGGGTCTTCGCCGGCTTCCTCCAGGTGCTGCTTAGCCCAGGTTTCGACCAGCTCGCGGTACTTGGGCTGGTTGGCCACCTCGGCCGCACGGAGCATGCCGCGCATCAGCATCTCGGTGCCCAGCGAAGGCGCTAGCTGGCTGGCTTCCCGCTTCAGGTTGGCATCGGCGATCGTCGCCAGCAGGTCGCGTTTGCTCAACTCCCGCAGCTTCAAGCCCTGCTCCGCCTCGGGGGTCTTGGCCAACTTCTGGTTGACGCCCCGACACTCGACAAACGCGTCCGCCAAGACGCTGCCCTCGGCCAGCGGCGTCTGGAAGCCCAACAACTCGCCGACCGTGGGAGCGATATCGATTTGCAACACCCGGCGATCGACGACCGCGCCGCGTCTTGCGTCCGGTCCGACGATCAGAAGAAAGACGTGCTGGCAGCCAGGGCACGAGTCGCCGTGGCTGGCGAAACCGCCTTTGAGTTGGTCGAGCTTTCCGTCGTGGCGCCCGTGGTCGGTGGTGAACACGAGCGTGGTGGCGTCCTTGTAGCCCGGCGTCGATTGTACTTTTTCCCAGAGCTTGCCGACGATCTGGTCGCAGTTGCGGATGGCCTCGGTATACAGTTCCCATTTGTTGGTGTGGGCCGTGTGATCGGTGACGCCGAAGTTGATGAACATCAGCCGCGGTTTGTCCGTGTCCATCGCTTCCAGCACCTTGGCCTGCACCTTCTTGTCGTCGTCGATGTTGTTTTCGCCGATCGCGATGATGAACGACGGAGCGAACTTCTCGCCGTAGGTTGGGAAGGAGCTGTAGTGTGCGTAGGAGTACATCCCCTTGCCGAAGATGACCCAGCAGTCCTTCGGCCCCCAGCCGAGCTCGTTGCGTGCGTACTCGCCCACCGCCGGCATCGTCTGACGCGGCCCGCCAAGAGGCACATCCTGCCACGTGCCGGTGGCGATCGTGCTGTGCCCCTGCCGGGTAATCGTCACGCCGGTGTTAAAACACTGCGCAAACAGCGTTCCCTCTTTTTCCAGCTTCGCCGCGCAAGGGATCAGCTCCCGCTGCGGGTCCCCGAATGTCTCGCTGTAGCGAACGCCGTCCATCGATACGATGATCACGTTTTTTGTCGTGTACGGCGTCTCAGCGGCCGCTCGTGCGGTGCATCCCATCGCGGCCATCAACACACACAACCATTTCCAATGCGTGCTCATGACTTGTACCTCCCGAATCGCACTGTGATACACGAAAGCCACACGGATTGATGCGTGGCGATCCCAACACTCCGCCTCCCGCAGCGGACCGCGCGCGAGCTGCCCCTTCTGCTTCCAAGTGCGCCGCTGTTACTCTGCCGATTGCTAACGAGGAGCAGGGTGCGCTTCGTTAGATTGATTCCTCTCGCCGGCGGCGATCTGCTCCGCCAGTTCGTAACACGTGACCCAATGTGCGCGGTTGCCCCACGCGGCCTCGACGCGCCGGCCGACTTCGTCGAGCACGCGTAATCCCGTCTTGCGCCCGTTGGAGAACAGGCTTTGCCAGTGGGCGAGCATGACGATGGGCGTCTCGGCGCGGAACAGGTCGGCAGCCCGGCCGCCGCGGCCGTCCTCGGTCAGGAGCTCGTCCGCGATGGAGCGGACGTAGGTTTCGCTCACGTCCTTTGTCTCCATGGTCTGCCAGAAGACATCGGGGCATTGCGATACAACGCTCACCAGCCAACCACCCGCCTCGCGATATACCACCTTTGACTGAAAGGAAAGCTCGCTCGATTGGTGCAAGAAATACCACGTGTGCCTGCGCGCGTTGACCTCTTGCTGGGCGCTGAAGATGGCCCGCTGGTACTCCGGTTCGACCTTGCTGCCGAAGTCCCACGGCGAGGTAACGCCCGTCGCGGGAAGGCCGACCTCGTTCAGAACTCTCAACCCCTCGGCAATGTAGGGTGTCAGCGTTTCCGCCGTCTGATGCGTGGACCACTCGCGCTCGTTTTCTGCCAGCAGCGTGTGGGTGGCAAGATCGATCGTCTTGCTGTGGGTGAGAATCTCGGGCGTGATGTCCATTCGGGGCGCGATCTGGCGCCGCACAATCGCCAGCCAGCGGTCCAGGTCGGCCCGAGAACAGCCCGGCAATCCTCGTGCAATGCTGCCCAGACCGGCCGGATAAGGCAGGACGGAGAGCTTCCCCTTGATGCCGCGCCGCTGAAGCACCTCGGCCAGTTCGGCAACGAACGTGACGGGCACGTCGCGCACGACCGGCTCGCCCGACTTCAGGGTCGGTTGGTCGGTCTTCTGCCGTTCCGCGACGTGCCACCAGTACACGTTAATGCACGGCGCGCCGTCGTCAATGATCAACGTCAGGGGAAGACTCTTGGACTGGCCGCCTTGGGAAGAGGCATTCGGCGGCATCTTGGCCGCGGCCGAAGCTGCCGGGTCAGCCGCCGAAGCCGCCCCGGCCAGGAATACCAGCGCGATCAGACAGGTGGGAAGCATCAGGTGTGCATGAGTGCGTCGCATGTTCCAGACCTCCTAGCCCGTGAAAACTGAGGATCGGTTCTGTTTCTGCCAGCTTACGCAAGCGTTCAGGAAATTGGACCTGCTCTTGGTGGATTTTGACCTTCCGGGTCATGCTATCCGCCGTCATGGCGGAAAACAAGCAGCAGAGGGCCGGTCCTGTTTACAGTCA
>JAMOAF010001022.1 GCA_023621895.1 Planctomycetota bacterium | reverse complement strand
ATTTCCTGAAAGACCAGCCCGTGGGGGCACTTGATTCTGAACAGGCGTGGACGAGGGTACGCCAGAGATCGCCTCGTCCGGAAGATGGACCGACTCCGTGAGCGGCCGGGAATTCTGCCCAAGGCCGGCGAACGGATCATTCTCTACAGTTGCCGGCACACATTCGGGACAGAGACCGCCGGACGCGTCGGCGACATCGCTTGGTTAAGGGCTACTGCGAGGGCAAATCGCGCTCGGGGTCGAAAGCCAGGTCTTTTCGCACGATCACGACTTTGGCGATCCGCGTGCCGCTTTCGCGATTCTGAATCTGGATCGTGTGCGGGCCGGCTTCGAGGGGAACCACGGTTCTGGCCTGGCCGGCGGACTTGCCCTCGATACGGTTGCGGACGGCGGTCCAGTGCCATGCCCCGAGCTTGTCGAGATCGGTGAGCGACGGTGGCTCGCCGTCGATCGAGACGTAGAAACTGTCCGACTCGGCCGAGGGGCCGAACGTGCGGGCCCAGAGGAGATACTCGCCCGGGGTCGAAATCTCGAAACGGCCATAGGCGCCTCCCTGTTCGCGGCTGCCGGGAGTCGCCACGGCGATATGCCGGTCGGAAGGCCGCTCGGCGCCGGTCTGCACGGCCATCGGCTCGACCAGCCACAACTGGTCCGCTTCAATGACCACCAGGCCGGGCGACGTTTCGCGGAACAGGGGAAGGCCGGACGCAACCAGTTCGCCGGGAGCGAGCCGCCGGAGCGGGGTTGCCGCGAGGCGGGTGTCGTTCGCCTGGAGTCGAATCCTATCCAGCGCCGGCGGGGCCCCCGTGGCGGCGACGAAGACGTCGCTGCCCTGCGGCGCGGTGCAGTTTTCAATGACCGCATCGTCGACGCCGATCAGCCAGATCACGGGGAAGCGCGGCGAAGCCGCCGTCGCGTTCACTCGGTCCACCAGGAGGTTCTTGACGTCGTCGCAGACGAGCATCGGCCGCGGGTCGGGGTGCTCGGTCTGGATCGTGACGTTGCGAAGTTGAATCCCGTCTGCATGCCGGCAATAGAGCCCGTAGGCAGGGAGTTGGCCGAAGATGTAGGACGCCGGGTAGGCGTCGGGGCGCTCGGGTACGGATCGAAAGACGTCGGTTTCCCGCCCGCCGCCGGGGTGACGGATCGACACGTTCTCGATCCGCACGTCTTCAATGCGGTGCTCGGGCAGCCCGGAGATGAAGCTATCGCGCGGGGGGTAGCGCCGGCAATCGGCGACGCCGGCGTTGTCGATGCCGTGTTCCAGGAGGATTTCGCGGTACGACTTGTCGGACAACTCCACTTCAACGTCTTTGATCCGCACGCCGCGGAGACAGCCGGGCGCGACCGGTTCGCCCTTTTGGAAGTAGTAGGGGCGCAGCCTCGCGCCGAGGCGGATCAGGATGGCGGCCTGCGCATCGTGGGCCCGCACGCCCTCGATCTCGACGTTTTCGAGCTTCGTGCCGTCGACCGAGTAGATTTCGATCGCCTTGGGGCCCCAACCTTCGAGGTTGCGGACCACGAGATTCGAGTAGGGTGCACGGGTCTCCGTGCCGAGTTTAATTGCGCCGCGATAAGTGAAGACCCGGTTGTTGAGCACCCGGTAGTTGCGGTTCACCCGGTCGGACGACTGGCTCTTGACCACGATGGCGTCGTCGTCGGAGATCACCGTGCAATCTTCGATCAGGACGTCTTCGCATCCGGACAGGTCGATGCCGTCGTTGTTGCGGCCGGGGCGGGGGCTGTTGACCGTGGCGCCGCGGATGCTGAGATTCCGGCAGCGGATGTAGTGCTGGGTCCAGGAGCCGGAGTTGCGGGTGGTGACGTCGCAGACGTTCACCCCGTCGCAATCGTTCAGGTAGAAGATCTGGACTCGCCAAGCGCGAGAGGTGAACGCCTGCCCCTGGCCGTCGATCACGCCCGGGCCGGTGACGGCGATATTGCGGGCGCCGTCGGCATAGATCAGCCCCTGCTGGGGATAATGCGTGCGATTGGTGCTGCCCAGGATGGTCGCTCCTTCGTCGAGGTGCAGATGGACTCCGCTCTTGAGCTGCACCGTGCCGGTGCGGTAGACGCCCGGCGGCACGAGCACGATTCCGCCGCCCGCCGCGCAGGCGGCGTCGACGGCGGCCTGGATTGCCGGCATGTCGAGGTGGACGCCGTCGCCGGTGGCTCCGTAGTCGCGAATGTTGAACCGGCGGGCATCGCCGGGAAGCTGGTAGTGGAGGGTTCGCCGCTGCGGCTTGCCGGCGGGCCTGGTTTGCGGCGGTTTGGCGGGCGTCTCGGAGAACTCGGGCACTTGCACCGGGAAGGTCCGGTCCATCAGGTCCGCGAGTGCGAGTTGGCCGAAGCCGTTGTGTCCCCAAGCCCAGATGCGTCCTTTGGCATCCCGCGCCAGGGCGTGACGGACTCCGCCGGCGAACTCGACAATGTCGCCGAGCAGCGACTGGTCGCCGCCTTCGCCGCGGCGGATCAACTGGGGCCGGTCGCGATTGACTCCCAGCGGCAGACCGGCGCCTAGTTCGCCAAAAACGTTCCATCCCCAGGATCGGAGCGTGCCGTCGTCGATCCGTGCCCAACTGATCTCGTAGCCCGCGCCGACCGCGGCGACTCTCTCCAGCGCCGCCTGGCCGTCAGCGCCCACGACTCGGACGGGCGCCGGCACGTGGCGCACGTTGGCATTGCCTTCCCAGAAGCTCGCGCGAGTCCCCTCGCCGAGTTGGCCGCCGCCGTTGTATCCCCAGGCCACCGCGGTGCCGTCTTCGAGCACCGCGAGATTGTGAAAAACTCCGGCCGCGATCGCTTTGACCTGTCGGAGGATGCCTTCCCCGCCGATCCCCAGGACCTGGGTGGCAGTGGGATAATGCCGGGTCTCGGGCCTGCCCGATTGCCGCCTCGTGCCGACGCCCAACTGCCCTTCCCAGTTGTCGCCCCAGGCGCACACCGTGCCGTCGTCAAGCAGTGCAATGGTGTGATGGATCCCACAGGCCACGGCGCGGACGGGCTGGAGCCGGCCTTTGCCGCCGAGGCCCAGGACTTGCACCGGATGGGTGCTCCAGCGGTTGCTGTCGCAGACGCCGTCGCCCAACTGCCCGTGACACGAACTGCCCCACGCCCAGACGGTGCCGTCCTGTAGGAGCGCGAC
>JAMOAF010000625.1 GCA_023621895.1 Planctomycetota bacterium | reverse complement strand
GCGCAGACATGCGGCCATTTCAGCGGCGGAGCGGTAACGGTCCTCCGGCTTTGGCGACATGGCCTTCAGGCAGATCGACGCCAACGCCGGTGGAATATCCGGCCGCTGCAAGGCAGTGCGATCGAACTGGCATGATCGGGCCAGTCCCAGCGAGGTCAGCAGGTCGTCGCTGGCAAACGGCGCGCGGCCGGACAGGAGGAAGTAAAGCACGGCGCCGAGGGCAAAGATGTCTGTCCGCGGATCGATCGCATCGACGCGCCCCTGGGCTTGTTCCGGCGACATGTATTGGACCGTGCCGCTGATGCCTTCGGCCGCCTTGGCCGGATCGATCCAGGCGTTGCCGATTCGCGCCAGGCCGAAATCGATTAGCCGCGGCCGGCCTTCGGCGTCGAGCAAGATGTTCTCGGGCTTGACGTCGAGGTGGAGCACCCCCTGGTCGTGGGCCGCCGCGAGCGAATCGGCCACCTGGGCGAGAATCGTGGCGGCATCGCTGGGCGGCAGCCGATCGTGGCGCGCCGCGTCGCGGAGTTGGCGGCCGCGGACGTACTCCATCACCAGGAAGGGCCGCCCGGCGTGGAAGTCGAGATCGTAGACGCGGGCCATGTTCGGGTGATCGAGTTCTGCCAGCACCTTTCCTTCCGCCACCAGGCGATCGGTTGCCTGGCGATCCAGCGCCGCCGACGCGCGGCTCAGCTTGATCACGAGCTCTTTGTCGAGCGTGGGATGGGCCACCCGGTAGACCTCGGCCTGCCCGCCGGTGCCGATCCGCCCGATCACGCGGTATTTACCGATCTGATCGAGTCGCTCCGGGACTTGTTCCTGAACCTCGTTTTCGCGGCGTGCGCCGCCGCCCGGCAGATTGCGACGGGGCTCTGCCGCGAAAGAGAAGCTCTTTGCCTTGGATGTGCCTGGTCCGCCGCCGGTGGGCGCATCTGCCGGCTGCTTCGAGGTCGAAGCGCACGAGTTGGCCATCGCGATGCCGGCCTCGGCGCTGAGCTGGTCAAACAAGAGGTCGATTTCGGTCCGGCGGTTCGGGAACCGCTCGTAGTATTCGTTCCGGCCGGGCGGCTCGCCCAGCGAGGCCCTGGTGCGATACTCCTCACCGATCAGTTCGATCGGCAGATTGTCGAGCGGTCCGAGGGCAGGGAACCGGGCCAGATAGTCCTCCAACCGCGGTCGCGGCGGGAGTTGGCCGGAGGGATCGGCGGCGCGGCCGCCGGCGGGGCGTCTTTCCGTGTCGGCGGAGAGGAACTCGGCTCGCCGCCAACGGTACCAGAGATCGATCATGAGCAGCTCGTGCAGGAGCCATCGCTGCTCGCAGGGCGCGATCTCCGGCTGCCCGCTCGCGATCACATCCTGGATCGACGGCGCAAGACCCCGACGCCAAGCCGCCTCGAACTGTTCGAGCAGCTCGTCGAGCGCGGGGGAGTGCCGGGGGGGCAGCGGCGGTTGCGGGCACATCGACTGGCCTCCTCCGCGGGCGAGATTCTGGAGATGAGCGCCGGCCGGCGGCTCGGCCGCTCCACCCTTCATGGTATGGCCGAGGGGAAGGTTGGCCCGACAGCCGGCACGAGGAAGATGAATCCACCGGACACGCGCCAGTCTAAACCCCTCAAATCGCGCACGGCAAGTGCCCGGCGAGATTGCTGGGCGTCAAAACCGCCGTATAATGCGCCCGTAAAGGCAGCGTCGGGTCGCGCCTCAGTCCCGGGCTGCCGCTTCCCCTGCCGTTCGTATCTTCGAGCTTGCGAACGATTCCGGCGGTTGAGGCGGCATCAAGGGTGTCTTTCACCTGGCAGCGATTGGCCTCCGATGGGCGATGAAGAGATCACCAGATGGCTCTCGGGTCTGGCACGTGGCGACGACGCGGCGGTCCAGCGAATCTGGCAGCAGTACTACGGGCAGTTGGTGCGACTGGCGCGGCGGAAGCTGGGCGACGCCCGGCGGCGGGCGGCTGACGAGGAAGACGTGGCGCAGAGCGCGTTTTTCAGTTTCTGCCGGGGCGCGGCCGCGGGCCGGTTCCCGCGGCTCGACGACCGCCACGACTTGTGGAAGCTGCTGGTTACGATCACGGCCCGCAAGGCCACCGCGCAAACGCGCCGCGATCGGCGGAAGAAACGGGGTGGCGGCGGCGAGCGTGGCGAGTCGGTGTTTGCGGGGATCGATTCCGAAGCCGCGGGCATTGCCGGCGTAATGGGCAATGAGCCGACTCCCGAAGTTGCGGCGGCGGTGGCCGAAGAGTGCCGGCGACTGCTCGGTGCGCTGCCCGATGCGCTGAGACAACTCGCCATGCTGAAGCTTGAGGGCTATTCCAACGTGGAGATCGCGGCCCAACTTGACTGCGCGCCGCGAACCGTGGAGCGGAAGCTTGCGACGATCCGCCAGATTTGGGGGGAGTAAGCCCGCGTTCAGCCCCTCGAGCTACTTTGACAGCCTTCGGCGCCGCCAGCCTGCCACACCGGCCACACCGCCAAGCAGCGACCAGACTAGCAGCGTGCTCGGCTCCGGCATGTGGGCCTGGGAAGGCACATCCGCACTGACGGGATTTCCATTTGCGTCAACAAACAGAATCGAGTTTCCAGAACCAGAAATGCCCTTTAGGAAGTACTGCTGACTTCCTTGTGTTCCCGCAAGGCTGTAGAGAATGGCCGTGTAGGTGGTTCCGGCAGACAGCGTAATTGGCTCCGGAGCCTCAAACACGATCGAGCCGAAGCTCTGCGTGAATCTGTCCGGTGACAGCGTCACACTCAACAGAGGGGTAATGTCGCTGTAACCATCTGCGTACGGATCCTGGAATCCCCCCTCGATGATATCCAGAGTGATGTCCTCGACCGTTTTCGGCCCCCTCTTCATGGAGAAAAGCCCACCGCTGATATCGGTGTCTTGCCCGGGCGTAAAGGCCCACCACTGCGTGTGCAGTCTGTCTACCTCCTTGGCGTCGGGCTGGCCTGCGGAGACGAAGATCGACCCCTGGACGGAACCGGCGCCCAATAACAGGACCATTGTCGTCAAGTACACACTGTTGCGCATCATGGCTGAACCCTGCCTCTTACCCATCTCGTCGGTGCCGAAACCAGCTCGCAAGACTTCTATACGATGAGCGTCTAAGCGACGACGCTTATGCGCCATTGTAAAACGCCGAATC
>JAMOAF010000388.1 GCA_023621895.1 Planctomycetota bacterium | reverse complement strand
GTTGATTTTTCCAATTCAGTTCAACGGTTTACGTCAAGGCAATCCGATCGACATCGTTCTTGAAAGTCGCTTCACGCTTCGCAAGGAGGACATCTCGTGGCAACGGCAAATCGATTGCAGCGTCTTCTCGGCAGGACCACGTCGGCATTCGGTCGCGGCAACCGGCGCACGGGCCGTCTCAAGCGGCGAAGCCTGAGCCTGGAGCCACTGGAAAAACGTGAATTGCTCGCCGTGACGGCCGCGGTCACCGCCGTCGACGCCTGGGCGCTGGAGGGAAGCACCACCGATACGGCGAAATTCCGCATCACGGTATCCGGTCTGGAGCCGGGCGGGTGCGCGATTATCGACTACTCCGTTTCGTATCGCGAACTGGGAGACGGCTGCGGCGACATCAATTACACGTCGTCGCCGTGCCTGGACGGGACGGCCTATATTTCGGGCAGCTACGGCGAGTTCACGATCACCGCCGAACAGGACGGCGACACTGTCGACGAAGAGCTGACGCTCAGGCTCACCGGCGGGACCTGGTCGGACGCGGATTGCATCGATTTCGGCCCGATCAGGATCACTTCGGGTTCGGCGACCGTCACGCTCCGCGATGACGACGCCCCCCTGCCCGACGTATGGGTCAAGGATTACGCCGACAACGACGATCTGGTCGCCATTTCCGAAGGCGGTACCGTGCGCAGCCGGATCCGCTTCTACCGCAGTTCGAGCAGCGGCAGCCTGACGGTCGGGTTCAATCTCAGCACGGTTCAAGGCTCTCCCGTTCGGGGGGCCGATTACGAGCTCGAAGACCTGGCGGGGCAATCCGTCAACGCGGTCACGTTCAACAATGGCGAATCGGTAAAGGACCTCTACGTCCGTCCCATCGATGATGCCTTGTCGGAAGGAACCGAAAGCTTCACGGTGGCGATCTCAACCAGCGCATCGTACACGATCAACCAGACGGGCAGTGGCTATCCCAGCGTCACTGTCTCCATCGCCGACAACGATACGGCGCTCCCCTTGATCAGCGTCTCCTCGCCGGATCGCTATGCGACCGAACCGGCGAATTCCGGCGCCACCGCCACGGACACGGCCGAATATACGATCGCCTTGAGCCAAACGTCGTCCACCCCCACGACGGTCAACTTCAGCCTCTCGGGCACAGCGACGCCGACGGCCGATTACACCCTCAAGGTGAAAGAGACCGGCTCGGCCATCACGATCAGCAGCGGAACCGGTTCGGTGACGATCCCGGCCAATACGTCGTCCAGAACGATTGTCCTTCAACCGGAATACGACACGAATGCCGAAAAGAGAGAGCAGGCCGCGCTGCAGATCACCTCCGCCTCCGGCTACGCCATCGGGACTCCGTCGAACGAAACCGTCACGATCATGGACCCGGGGGACACCCACATTGTTGCCAACGAGGATCTCGTCATCGTGGGCGACACGTGCGGCAGCAGCGGAACGGGAAACCAGAACATCTGTCCGAGCCTCCCCATCTGTCAGTGTTTTGGCTACATGAAGGACGCCAATCCCCATCCCACGGTTGCGGTGGACGCCTTGATCCAGCGGACCCGCGGCACGGCCACGCTGTCGACGGTGGAGGCGGCCTTGGATTTCGGCGGCATCCAGAAGACCGCGTACTACAACGGATCGAGCATCTCGGCAACGGACCTGTACCGGCTGGCGGTGCAGGTGGACGCATCGTCGCTGGGCACCGGGCGGCACGACTGGACGATGACGGTCACGCAGAGGTACTCGGACAGCACCACGCGCGTGGACACGTACAGCGGTTCCAGGAACCTGATCGATGCCAGCGGCAGCGAGTTCGGGCGGCGCTGGGGGGCCGGGGAGTACCAGGTGCTGATGAGCGACGCCGACGGCGTGCTCTGGATGTACGAAGGCAACCTGCGGCTGTTCGCCAACAACGGCTCCGGCGGCTACACGGCGATCACCGACCCCTTGGGCTACTGGACGCTCACCGGAAGCTGGTCGACCGGTTTCACCCTCACGCACTCCGACGGCACGAAGGAAACGTTCAACACCTCGGGCGTGCGGACCAAGAGCGCCGACCGCGCCGGAAACGAAACGGCCTATACCTACACCAGCGGAAAACTCACCCGGATCACGTATCCCGGCGGGCGTTATACGACCCTGGCGTACGATGCCAACGGGCGTCTCGACTACGTCGACGACTACGCCGGGCGGAGAACCGATTTCACGATCGACGCCAATGGCCAGATTCAATCCATCGCGCTGCCCGATCCCGACGGCGCGGGCGGCCTCCCCGCGCCAACCTACACGTTCCATTACACCTCCGCCACCGGCATGATGGACTGGATGGAGGACCCGCAGAACGTGCGAACGGCCTATCTGCACGACGCCACGGGACTGCTCACCGAGATCCAACATGCCGACGGCACAGCCGGCGAGTGGTCCAACGGGCTGAATTCGATCTTCGCTCAAGGACTGAAGTACCAGCGCGACGGTTCGGGAACCTCGGGCAACAAGGCGCCGTTGACCGACTATCTTGCCTCAAATCTCCCGGCCCAACGGACCCATTCGGCCAACCCAACCTATGACTCGAAAATCACCGTCGACCGCTTCGGCCAGCCCACCTCGATCGTCGACGCCTACGGCAACCAAACGCTCATCTTCCGCGACGCCAACGGGCGGGTCACGCGGCTGGTCGAACCCGATCCGGACGGCAGCGGCGCCCAAACATCGAACGTCACCAGCTACAGCTACGACGCGCGCGGCAACATGCTGACGGCCACCTACGCCGACGCCTCGGTCGAGACCTGGACCTATCACGCCACCCACAACGTGGCCACGAGCTACACCTTCACCCCCCCCTCCGGATCGGGCGAGCCCACGCTCCGGACCGCCTACACGGTCGATTCCACAACCGGAAACGTCACCCGCGAGCGGCAGATCAAGAACCTCGACGACAGCCTCTACCCAGCCGACGCCGCGGCCAACCCCGACATCGTCATCGACTACGCGTACACGGTCGGCAGCGAGACCGGCACGCCGCCCAAGGGACTTTTGAAAACCGTCACGTTCACCTCGCACCCGGACCAGCCGGTGACGAGCTACGAATACAACGCGCACGGCGAGCTGACGAAGATGACGCTGCCGGACCCGGACGGCGCCGGC
>JAMOAF010000616.1 GCA_023621895.1 Planctomycetota bacterium | reverse complement strand
AACGTGGCCTACGACGTCGCCCGCACGGTCCTGCGGCAGATCGCCTTGGACACGGCGCGGACCGCGGCCCGGCTCCAGCAAACCGGCACGGTTCACCTGGTATCGCTGGAGACTCTCGAAGAAATGCCGGCCGACACCGTGGAGATCGTCGAGGGGGATGAGGAAGGAATCAAGCGGTCGGGAGGCTGGGGACCGGTATCCATCGAGCGAGACCCCGAGGGAACCGTGCAGGGCGTGGCGTTCCGCCGCTGCCTGCGGGTCTACGACGAGGACCACCGCTTTGCCCCTTTGTACGACGACGCGGATCGGTTGGCTGTTGCGTGCGATACGGTCCTGCTGGCGGTTGGCCAGGCGACGAATCTCGACTTCTTGGACGACGGCGGAACCGACGTCGAGCAGTTCCGACCGGGCTGGCCGAAGGTTGACCGGCAGACGCTGGCCACCACGGCGCCGGGCGTGTTCGTGGCCGGCGATCTGGCTCACGGAACCAGGCTGCTGATCGATGCGGTGGCCTCGGGCAAGGCCGCGGCCCGTTCCGTGTACCATCATGTCACCGGCCGGCAACTTGCCGCGGAAGCGATGACCGCCCACCTGGCGCTGCCGCGCTACCAGCGCGAGCGCGGCTACGAATCGATCCGCCGGGCACACGTGCCGGCGCTGGCCGCGGCGGAACGTCTGAGCCGGCCCGACGCGGTCGTCGAATGCGGCTATGCTCCGGACGATGCGCGGCGCGAGGCGTCGCGCTGCCTGGATTGCGGGGTGACGCCGGTGTTCGACGGCAGCCGGTGCGTGCTCTGTGGCGGTTGCGTCGACGTCTGTCCCACCGGATGCCTGAAGCTGGCGAAGTTGGCCGATCTGGAACCGTGCGAAGATCTCGACGCCGTGGTCCGCGCCGCGTTGGAAGGCGACGCGGAATGGGCGATGCACTCGGCGATTCTGAAGGACGAAGACCGCTGCATTCGCTGTGCGTTGTGCGCGATGCGCTGCCCGTCCGATGCGATCACGATGGAACGCGTGACGTGTTCCGTCCGCTGGAGAATGGTATGACCCCGACGACCGCTACGCCCCGCTCGCGTCTTGATCCGGAGCCCGTCGCGCGCCGCGACTTTCTGGGGATCGCGTCGTTGGCGTCGTTCCTGGCGGCGATGCTGTTTGCCGGGCTGGGCGTGCTGCGATTGCCCAAGGCGGCCGTCTTGGCGTCTCCGGCGAAGAAGTTCAGCGTGGCGTTGCCCGATTCGCTCGCGGCCGGAGAGGCTTTCGTGCCGCCAGGGCGGAGCGTGGCCGTGTTTCGCGACCAGGAAGGCGTCTACGCGGTTTCCCTGATCTGCACGCACTTGGGGTGCATTGTCAAGCCCGGCCAGAGCGGATTCGAGTGCCCGTGCCACGGTTCGCAGTTCGCGGCGGACGGGAGCGTGTTGCGCGGTCCGGCGCCCAAGGCCCTTCCCTGGCTCGCGGTGAGCGTCCGCGGCGGCGAGTGCGTGGTCGATGAAAGCGCGATCATCCCGGCGGGAACGAAGGTGAGCGGATGAGCACGACGGCCCCTGAAAACAGCCCGCTGCGGAGGTTCTTGCACAACCTCCTGCAATCGCCCTGGCACGTTCGCGACGCTGCGCTGCGCAGCGGGCTGCCGACAACTGATCGGACGCGCTCGAATTTCGTCTTCGGCAACGTTTTTCTGCATCTCCATTCGGTGCGAACGCACCGTTGGAGCCTGCGCTGGTCGACGACGTGGGGGCTGGGGCTGGCCGCCACGGCGGCCTTCCTGATCGCGCTGGTAAGCGGCGTGCTGTTGATGTTCTACTACAAGCCTTACCCCGAGGCGGCGTACGACTCGATCAAGGACATTCACTTTGTCGTGCCGACGGGCCGCTTCATCCGCAACATCCACCGCTGGTCGGCCAACGTGATGGTCGTGGCCGTGCTGCTTCACATGGCGCGCGCCTTCTACACGGCCGCTTATCGCAAGCCGCGCGAGTTCAATTGGCTGATTGGCATGGGCCTGTTGGTCGTCACGTTGGGCCTGTCGTTCACCGGCTACCTGCTGCCGTGGGATCAACTCGCGTATTGGGCGATAACCATCGGCGCCAACATCGCGCAGTCGCCGCGGGAAGTGACCGACGCGGTCGGCATCACCGAGACGTTCGACCCCGGCGGGTTGCAGCGCGAATTGCTGCTGGGTTCCGATATCGTCGGCGAGGAGGCGCTGATCCGTTTCTACGTCCTGCACGTCATGCTTCTCCCGCTGGCGCTTGTTTCGCTGTTGGCGGTCCATTTCTGGCGAATCCGCAAGGACGGCGGGATGACCCGCCCGTCGGACGCGGACCAGCGGTTGGCGCCCAAGGCTGACGTGTACCCCGTCTTCACGGAGGCCCCGCAGAAGACCTATCAGCTTGCGGCGATCGTCAAGGGCGCGTCGCCCGCCGTTGGGCGCGGTCCGGAGAACACTGTGCCTTCCATGCCGCACCTGTTCTACGCGGAGCTCGGCGTGTTGATGCTCACGGTGCTGGTCTGCCTGGCGTTGTCGATGATCTCGGACGCGCCGCTTAAAGAGCTCGCCAATCCAAGCGTGCCGGAGAATCCCGCCAAGGCTCCGTGGTACTTCCTGGGTTTGCAGGAGCTCGTGGCCTACTCGGCGTTCATGGGCGGGGTCGGCATCCCGATGATCGTCGTCATCGGACTCGGATTGATCCCGTTTCTCGACCGGGAGGAAGCGGAAACGGGAGCTTGGTTTGGCGGCCCCGGCGGCTTGAGGCTCGTGGCAAGGTCGGCAGTCTTCGGCCTGGCGTCCGTGCTGGGGATCGAGGCGTTTGCGATCCGTTTCGGTTGGCTCCGGGAGTGGTTCCCCGAGATTCCACAGTTGGTGATTACGGCGGTCAATCCCGGCACGCTTCTGGCCGCGATCTATGCCGCCTATTCGCTATGGATCGTGAGGCGGTATGGATCGGCCCGAGCAGGTGCGTTAGCGCTGTTCACCTGTTTCCTCTGCGGTTTCGTCGTTCTCACGGTCATCGGCACGCACTTCCGCGGGCCAAACTGGACCTTTTACTGGTCGCCGGCCGACTGGCCCAGGCACTGACGCCCATGAACAAGAACAAGCACTTGCTCCTCTGGTCGAGTCTTGGCGCCTTGTGCCTCCTTGTCGGGGCCGCGGTGCAGGAGAACTTCTTGAAAGAGTGGCGGGGGATTCAAGCGTCGATACAAACGGATGCCGGCCCGGCGGACGTGCGGTTGCGCCAGATTGTCGCGCCGAAGCTGGGCGTCACCGACCGGTGCGTGACCTGCCACGTCGGCATGGCCCCCGGCGAGCAGGAAGGCAGTGGGCATCCCCTCGCAGCCGCGCATGGGCCGGTCGGGCACGACCCGGCGGAGTTCGGCTGCACCGTGTGCCATGGCGGCCAGGGGCGCGCCACGGAGAAAGCCGACGCCCACGGAGACGTCCGCTTCTGGCCCGCGCCGATGATCCCCACGCGCTACGCTTACGCCGGCTGCGGGAGCTGCCACACTCACATCCGCGTGCCCGGCCAGAGCGAGTTGGAGCGCGGGCGGAGCCTGTTGGAGCGATATGATTGCCTGGCCTGCCACCGCGTCGACGGCCGCGGCGGCACGCTCCGTCCCGGAGGCGTTGGTGGAATGGAGGGCCCGGACCTTTCCCAGGCGGGGGCGCGCGGATTTGACACGCGCTGGCATGAGAAGCATCTGCAATTCGCCGGGCAGCCGGACAAGGCGGGCTGGCAGGACGCTTTCACCGACATCGATACCGCGGAGCGCGATTCGATCGAAGCGTTCTTGACATCGCGCGTCGGCGCCCCGCGCCTGGTCGACGCCAAGGCCCGTTTCCATTCGCTGGGCTGCCGGGGGTGCCACAAGATCGGCGGCATCGGCGGCGACGACGGACCGGACTTGAGCCGCGTCGGGCAGAGGGACCCGGGGCAACTCGACTTCACGCACGTCCGCGGAGAGCACACGCTGGCCAATTGGCTCTCCGAGCATACCCGCGATCCGGCACGCGTCGTTTCCGGTTCGAAGATGCCCAAGTTCGGGCTGAGCGACGACGACGTCGACCTGCTGACGTACTACATGCTCTCGCTGCGGCGCAGCGACTTGCCGGAGGCCTACTGGCCCAAGGATCGCATTCAGGCCTCACGGTTCGGCCAACGGGAATTCAGCACGGACGGAGCCACGCTGTTCGGCACGTTTTGCGCCGCGTGCCATGGCGACGCGGGGCAGGGGCGGCGATTCCCCGGCTCGCCGCCGATGCCGGCCGTCGGCAACGCCGACTTCCTCGCCGCGGCGCGCGACGGGTTCCTGGAGAGCACGATCTGGCTGGGCCGCCCCGGGCGGCGGATGCCGGCCTTTGGCGAAGACGCGGGAGGGTTGCGCCGCGAAGAAGTCCAGGCGATCATCGCCCATCTGCGCCGCGAGGCGGGAGTCAAGGAGCCGGACAGGTTGCATCCACTCCCGCGCTGGGCCAGCGGCGATCCGGACCGGGGCAGGTCGCTCTACGATCGCCACTGCGCCGGCTGCCATGGCGCACGGGGCGAAGGCACGGACGCCCCGGCCCTCAATCATCCCCTGCTCCAGGCGACCGCCAGCGACGACTACTTCGTGGAAACGATCCGTCGCGGCCGGCGCGGCACGCCGATGGAGGGATTCGGTCAGCCCTCCACGATCCATCCGGTCCTCGCGCTCGGCGACATCGAGTCGATCGTAGCCTACCTGCGCACATGGGAGAAGCGTCAATGAGCCAGAAACACCTGTCGCGTCGCGCGTTCCTGGCGGCGGTCGGTTCGGCCGGCTTCGCGGGTCTTGCGGCCTCGGCCAGCCGCGCATGGGGTCTGGAGGCGGTGGCCAATCCGCTGGCCGCCTATCCCGCCCGGGATTGGGAGCGGGCGTACCGCGACCTGTGGGAGTACGATTCGACGTTCACGTTCCTCTGCGCTCCGAACGACACGCACAACTGCATTCTCAACGCGTACGTGCGGTCGGGAGTGGTGACGAGGATCGGCCCGACGATGCGCTACGGCGAGGCCAGCGACCTGGACGGCAATCGCACGACGCACCGCTGGGACCCGCGGGTGTGCCAGAAAGGCCTGGCCTTGACGCGCCGCTTCTACGGCGACCGCCGCGTCAACCAGTGCATGGTCCGCGCCGGCTTCAAGCGCTGGGTCGAGGCTGGTTTTCCGCGCGGCCAAGACGGCCGGCCGCCGGAAGAGTTCTTCCAGCGGGCGCGCGATCAATGGGTGCGGCTCTCCCACGACGAGACGGCCGGAATCGTGGCCGCCGCGATCAAGAACATCGCCGAGACCTACACCGGCGAAGCGGGCAGGAAACGCCTGGAGGCCCAGGATTACGACCCGGCCACCATCGAGGCCACCAAGGGCGTGGGCACGCAGGTGCTGAAGTTTCGCGGCGGTATGCCGCTATTGGGCATGACGCGCGTGTTCGGCATGTACCGCTTCGCCAACTCGATGGCTCTGCTCGACGCGGCGATCCGGAACGTGCCGCCCGCCGACGTCGTGGGCGCCAAGGGATTCGACAACTACAGTTGGCACACCGACTTGCCGCCCGGCCACCCGATGGTCACGGGGCAGCAGACCGTGGAGTTCGACCTGTCGGCCGTCGAGCACTGCAAGACGCTGGTCGTCTGGGGCATGAACTGGATCACCACCAAGATGCCCGACTCGCACTGGCTCACCGAAGCGCGGCTCAAGGGCACGCGCATCGTGGTCATCGCCTGCGAGTATTCGGCCACCTGCACGAAGGCCGACGACGCCATCGTCGTTCGCCCCGGGACCACGCCGGCGCTGGCGTTGGGGCTTGCGCATGTGATTCTCCGCGACCGGCTCTACGACGCCGACTACGTCCGGCAATGGACGGACCTGCCGCTATTGGTCCGCATGGACACGCTCAAGTACCTGCGGGCCCAAGACGTGTTCGGCGGCCAGCCCGCCGAGCTCTCCAACAGTACGCGGGTACTGGCCAAGGACGAGAAGGAGCCGCCTCCGGGCGAGCAAAAGGAGATGCTGATTCCCGAATCCCTGCGCAAGCAGTGGGGCGACTACGTGTGGTGGGATGAGGAATCGGCCAGGCCGCGGGCGTTGACGCGCGACCACGTGGGCGCGCAGTCGAACGTCGGCAAGGCGCTCTTGGAAGGCAGCATCGAAGTCGAACTGGCCGACGGCACGAAGGTGCGATGCAGGCCGGTGTTCGATCTGGTGCGCGAGTACGCGGAGCATTTTGACCCCAAGACGACCGAGGGCATCACCTGGGCGCCGGCCGCGGCCGTGGAGGCATTGGCGAGACACTTTGCCAAGGCGCCGGGAACCACGCTGTTCGCCATCGGCATGGGCCCGAATCAGTTCTTCAACAACGACAACAAGGATCGCGACATCTTCCTGCTGGCGGCGCTCACCGGGAACGTCGGCAAGATCGGGGGCAACGTCGGCTCCTACGCCGGCAACTACCGCGTGGCCCTGCTCAACGGCGCGCCGCAGTACATCAACGAGAATCCGTTCGACATCGAACTGGATCCGGCCAAACCGGCCCGGCCCAAGCAGTATTGGAAGCCGGAATCGGCCCATTACTACAACCACGAAGACCACCCCTTGCGCGTCGGCAATCGGCTGCTGACCGGCGCGACGCACATCCCCGCGCCGACCAAGTCGCTGTGGTTCGCCAACGCCAATTCCATCCTCGGAAACGTCAAGTGGCATTACAACACCGTGGTGAATGTGCTGCCGCGGATCGAGATGGTATGCGTCAACGAGTGGTGGTGGTCCACGTCGTGCGAGTGGGCCGACGTGGTGTTCGGCGTCGATTCGTGGGCCGAATTGAAACATCCGGACATGACCGCGTCGGTCACCAACCCGTTTCTCTCCATCTTTCCGCGGACCCCGTTGAAACGGATCTTCAACACGCTGGGCGACATCGAGGTCCTGGCGCTGGTGGCCTCCAAGATGGCCGAGTTGACCGGCGACGGGCGGTTCAACGACTACTGGAAGTTCGTTCGCGAGGGGCGCACCGACGTCTATTTGCAGCGGATCCTCGACCATTCCTGCAACGCCAAAGGATTCTCGTTCAAGGATCTGGAGGCGAAGGCCAAGGAAGGCGTGCCGGCGGTCCTACAGAGCCGCACCAGCCCCAAGGCGGTCGGCTACGAGCAGGTGACCGACTCGCGCCCCTGGTACACCAAGAGCGGGCGTCTGGAGTTCTACCGCGAGGAAGACGAGTTCATCGAAGCCGGCGAGAATCTGCCGGTGCATCGCGAACCGGTCGACTCGACCTTCTACGAGCCGAACGTGATCATTGCCCCGCGCCACGAGGCGATCCGCCCGGCCGGGCCGGAGAAGTACGGCGTCAAACGCGACGATCTGTCTTGCGAAACGCGTTGCGGGCGCAACGTCGTCCTGACCTGGGCGGAGGCCAGCCGCACGGCCCATCCGCTGGCCAAAGACGGCTCCAAGTTCGTGTTCCACACGCCCAAGTATCGCCACGGCGCGCACACCATGCCGATCGACACCGACATGGTGGCGATGCTGTTTGGTCCGTTCGGCGACGTCTATCGGCACGACAAGCGCGCGCCGTTCGTGGCTGAAGGCTACGTGGACATCCATCCGCTCGACGCCAAGGAGATTGGCGTGGAAGACGGCGACTACGTGTGGATCGATTCCGATCCGGAGGATCGGCCGTTCCGCGGCTGGCAAGAGAACGCCAGGGACTACAAGTTCGCCAGGCTGCTGTGCCGGGCCCGCTACTATCCGGGCACTCCGCGCGGCGTGACGCGGATGTGGTTCAACATGTACGGCACCACGCCCGGCTCGCAGCAAGGGCAGGAGTCGCGGCCCGACGGACTGGCGAAGAACCCGCGAACGGGCTACCAGGCGATGTTTCGTTCCGGGTCGCACCAGTCGGCCACGCGGGGCTGGCTGAAGCCCACGCTGATGACCGATTCGCTGGTCCGCAAGACGATGTTCGGCCAGGGCATCGGCGAAGGATTCATGCCCGACATCCATTGCCCGACGGGCGCGCCGCGCGAGGCCATCGTGAAGATCACGCGGGCCGAACCGGGCGGCATTGAGGCCCAGGGCCTGTGGCGTCCGGCCGCATTGGGCATTCGCCCCACGTACGAATCGGAAGCGATGACGCGCTACCTTGCCGGCGAGTTCCTGGCCGTCGGCGTTCCGCAACCCGTCGAGAAAAAGGAAGGCTAGTCATGGCCCTGGCGTACAACTGGCAAATCGGCAGGTCCATGTCGTACTGGTATCCGGAGAACCGGCCCAAGCGGCAATTTGCCGCCGTCTTCGACATCAATAAGTGCATCGCCTGCCAGACGTGTACACTGGCCTGCAAGACGACGTGGACGTCGGGCAAAGGCCAGGAATACATGCTCTGGAACAACGTCGAATCGAAGCCCTTCGGCTGCTACCCGCTGGCATGGGACCTGAACCTGCTCCAGCAGCTCGGCGCCCAGCAGTGGCGGGGGAAGGAGTACGCGGGGCGCACGATCTTCGAGGCGGCCGAGGCGGGCGAGCGCGTGCTCGGCTGGCGGCCGGCCGACCTCGACTACGCGTACCCCAACGTCGGCGAGGACGACTGCACCGGCCGAGTCGACCGCGGCGCCGCCCTGCGGGCGCCTCACCTGAACTGGTTCTTCTACCTGGCGAGGATCTGCAACCATTGCACCTATCCCGCCTGTCTCGCATCCTGCCCGCGCGGGTCGATCTACAAGCGGCCGGAGGATGGGATCGTGCTGGTCGATCAGAGCCGCTGCCGGGGATACCGCGAGTGCGTCAAGGCGTGCCCCTACAAGAAGGTCTTCTACAACGCGCTGACGGGCACGTCCGAAAAATGCATCGCCTGTTTCCCCAAGATCGAGCAAGGCCTTCAGCCGCAGTGCTTTGTCAACTGCATCGGCAAGATCCGCCTGGCCGGCTGGCTTTCGCCGCCCGAGCGGGCCCGGGCCGACAATCCGCTCGATTACCTCGTCCATATCCGCAAGGTGGCCTTGCCGCTGCTGCCGCAGTTGGGCCTGGAACCAAACGTCTACTACATCCCGCCGGTGCACGCCCCGGACGAGTTCCTCTCGCAACTGTTCGGGCCCGGCGTGCCGGCCGCCATCTGCACCTATCGCAAGGGGCCGGACGATCCCGATTTGGCCGGGCTTCTCGGGCTATTCGGCAGCACGGATCGCGTCGTGCCGAGGTGGCGGCGCGAGGACGATTGGGTCGCCGCGCTGGACGAGGATGGCAGTCAGATCGTTCGAGTGCCGCTCAAGGAGCCGGTCTACATACGCGAGGCCTTCGACGCGCAACACCAGGTCACGCGGACCAATTGCCCCTAAGGAGTCCGTGCCATGCGAAGACGGCTGAAATCGGCCGTGGTTGCCGTTCCGGTTGCGTTCGTTCTCGCGTCCGGCTGCCAGAAGGCCGCGCCCCCGCCGCCGCTGGCCAGCGTCGTGGTGGCCTCGTGCGCCGCGATTCCCGCGGCGCCCGGCGACCCGGCATGGGATGCGGTGCCCGAGTATGTGGCCGTGCTCATCGCCCAAGACCTGGTTGAACCGCGGCTGCTGAGACTCTCCACGCCGGAGATTCGCGTCCGCGCGGTTTCAGACGGAAGCCGCATGGCGTTCCGCCTGGCTTGGACCGACGACACGCGGGATGATCTTCCCGGGCCGGCCGAGTTTGTCGATGCTTGCGCCGTGCAGATGCCGCGCGTGATCGAGGCGACGGTCCCGGCGCCGCAGATGGGCGAAACGGGACGCCCCGTGGACATCGTGTTCTGGAACGCGGCGTGGCAGGCCACGGTTGACGGTCGCGGCGATTCGATTCGGGACATCCACCCGTACGCCGCCGTCGACCACTATCCCTTCGAGGCCGCCTCGCTCCAGCCGGGCTCCGCGCCGCAACAAGAGATGGCGACCCGTTATGCGCCGGCCCGGGCAGTCGGCAACACGATGGCCGGTCCGCGTCAATCGCCGGTTCAAGACCTGAGCGCCGAAGGGCCGGGCACGCTCTCGCCCGTGCCTGACGGGCATTCGACCGGCGCCGGCCGCCGCACAGAGGCCGGCTGGAGCGTCGTCATCGTCCGTGATCTGCCCCAGGCCCTAACGTCGCAGGGCGACTCGCAAGTGGCGTTCGCGGTCTGGGAAGGAGGGCATGAAGAAGTCGGCGCCCGCAAGATGCGTACCGCGTGGATTCCCCTGAAACTTGAGGTGAAACCGTGAGCGAGCAGGTAGCGCTGGACGCCAGCCCCTTTCATGATCTGCTGCGGGAATCGGCCCAGTGGCGCCTTCTGGGGCTGCTGTTTGAGCCGCCGCGGGAGGATTGGTGCGCGGAGCTCAAGTCGCTTGCCGCGGAGGTTGGCGACGAACCGTTGGCCGCCTGCGCGGATAAGGCGGAGCAAGAAGCCGGCAGCGGCTTGTATCACTCCACGTTCGGCCCTGGGGGGCCTGCCTGCCCGCGCGAGGCGAGTCACCGCGCGACCTTCGTCCCCGGCGCACTCCTCGCGGAACTGGAGGCGTACTATCAGGGGTTCGGGTATCAGCCGGCTTGCCTTGAGGCGCCCGACCATGTAGCCGTCGAGGCCGGCTTCATGGCCTTCCTGCGACTCAAGCAGGCGTACGCGTTTGCCAACGGTCTTTCCGACCAGGCCGAGATGGCCGCGGCGGCCGCCCACCGCTTCCTGACCGACCACCTCGCCGTGATCGCCGAACCACTGGCCCGATCGCTGCAACAGTCGGGCATCGCTTACCTGGCCGGCGCCGCCGATGCCCTGCGGTCCCGCACCGGCAAGTGATCATGGTAGGTGGATAACCTGGAGACGAACGGATGGCCACTGCTTTCGTGCCTGCTTCGCGCATCTCGACGATGATCTCGCCCGCCGAAGCCTATCGCATCGTGCTCGACGCGGCGCTGCCGTTGCCCGCCCGGCGCGTGCCGTTGTTGGAGGCCCTGGGAAAACCGTTGGCGGAACCCGTGCGCGCCGATCGCAACTACCCGCCTTTTCGCCGGGCGATGATGGACGGCTATGCGGTCAGCCTGGCGTCGGCCGGACGGACCATCGACGTGATCGGCCGGCGACCGGCAGGGCGGACGACGTCCTCTGACATTGTAACCGCGCAAGGGTGCGTGGAGATTGCGACCGGCGCGGCCTGCCCTCCGGGCACCGATGCCGTCGTCAGGAAAGAACACGTCCGCTGCGACGGCCACCGAGTCATCCTGCCCGCCGTGATCGAGCCCGGCCGCCATATCGCCGAACCGGGGACCGAATGCTCGAAAGGCGAGGGCTTTCTCAAGGCGGGAGACATCGCCACGCCGCTGGCGATTGCGGCCCTGGCCAGCGCGGGACGGCGGGATGTGGCCGTTGTCCCCGCTCCGCGCATGGCCGTGATCGTCACCGGCGAGGAGCTGGTTGGCGGCGGGCAGGACTTACGGGACGGCCAGATTCGCGACGCCAACGGCCCAATGCTCACCGCATTGGCAGCCGCGTTCGGACTGGCACCGCCGGAGTGCCGCCGGGTGGGCGACGATCGCATTGCGATCCAAGCCGCCCTGGAGGCTTCCAGCGACTGCGACCTGGTGGTGCTCAGCGGAGGAGCGTCGGTGGGAACGCTGGATTTTGCGCCCCGCGTGCTGGCCGATTGGGATGCGGAAATACTCTTCCACAAAGTCCGCCAGAAGCCGGGCAAACCGCTATTGCTGGCGCGGCGCGGCGCAAGCCTGGTCTTCGGCCTGCCCGGCAATCCGCTGGCCTGCCATTTCTGTTTCTGCCGCTACGTGCAGGCGGCCGCCGCGAAGATGTGCGGCCGTGGTCCTGCCATCACGGGCGAAGGACGACTTGCAGCGCCGCTCCAGCCGGACCGCGGGCGCACCTTCTTCGTGCCGGCCAGGTTCGACCGGGAGCCGTCGACGCCCGGTGCCTGGCAAATCCATCCGTTGCGGGGCGTCAGTTCCGCCGACATCTTCCACTCGCACCAGGCGAACGCCTATGTTGAAGTGCCGCGGGGCGCGGAGGAACTACCGGCCGGGACCACCCTGGCCGTCAGCTTGTTTGCCCATGTCGCATGAATGAAGATCGACCGGTTTTCGGAGTCTGTGGCTACAGCGGTTCTGGAAAGACCACGCTGCTGGAACGCGTTGTGCCGCGGCTTGTCCAGCGAGGGCTGAGCGTGGCCGTGATAAAACACGACGCGCATGGGATTGGCCGCGATCCATCGAGCAAGGACAGCGATCGCCTGTTCCGCGTCGGCGCCGACGTGGTCGTCCACGGTCCGGGGGAGACGCTCGCACGCACAAGTCATCTCCGAGACACGTCGCTGGAAGCAGCACTCGACCGGCTTGTCCAACGCAACGACCTGGTCCTCCTGGAGGGCTTCAAACGCTGGCCGGGCCGGAAGGCGTGGCTCTTGAAGAATGACGAGACGGCGCCCCCGGCTGACATCGGGCCGTGCGACCCGATCCTCGGGTGGGAGGCGGATCGCGCGGGAATCCTGGAGGAAGCTCTGGTCCGGTTCGTCGAGGAGCAGGCTGAGCGCGGCCCCCTGTTTGGTTGCATTCTGATCGGCGGGGCGAGCAGGCGAATGGGACGCGCGAAACACTTGCTGCCGCTGGCGGGCGGGACCGGCGAGACCTGGCTGCACCGAACGGTTCGCGTCCTGCAAACGTGTTGCCAACAAGTGGCGATTGCCGGCCGCGGGGAAATTCCCAACGATCTCCGCCACATGCACCACCTTCCGGATGCGCCGGGCGTGAACGGGCCGCTGGCGGGAATCTTGTCGGCCATGCGCTGGGCTCCACGGGCGAGCTGGTTGGTGGCCGCGTGCGACCTGCCGTTTCTTTCACCGGAAGCCGTGTCGTGGGTCCTCGAGCAGCGCAGCGCCGGCGTCTGGGCGCTACTCCCGCGCGTGTCGGAATCTGCGCCCGTGGAGCCGCTTCTGGCTTGGTATGGTTTTCGCTGCCGCGAGATCATCGAGGCACTCGCTGCGGCGGCAAGGCCCGCGCTCCGTGACGTTGCCAAGCACCCCAAGTGCCGCGCGATCGTCGTCCCCTCCCTGCTCGCCCGGGCGTGGCAGGACGTCGATACGCCGGAGAGCGCGGCCTGGTGTAACGGGGAAAATCTTCGGAACACGCGGCCGTAGCGGCAGGGCGGCAAGTCGATCCTGACCGGGAGCCGTGGCGCTCGAAAGGGGCCGTTTCGCGCCAAGCTCGACATTCTCCGGGCTTCGGCCGAGTCTTCACGCTTGTCCCTCGGGGGATGGGGCGTGTGAAAGGCTGCGTGCTGTTGCTCTTCCTCTTTCCCCAGGTTGCGATACACTTGGACTTGGGGAAACGCTGATGATCCTGCACTGCGACATGGACGCCTTCTACGCCTCGGTCGAGGAGCGAGACCGGCCGGAACTGGCCGGCCATCCGGTGATCGTCGGCGGTTCGCCGGCGAAACGGGGCGTGGTGTCGGCGGCCAACTATATCGCCCGGCGGTACGGCGTCCACAGTGCGATGCCCTCGGCCACCGCCCATCGGCTCTGCCCGCAGGGAATCTACCTTCCGCCAAGGATCGCCTACTACACGGAAGTCTCTCGGCAGATTCAGGAAATCTTCGAGCGGTTCACGCCCCTGGTGGAACCGTTGTCGCTGGACGAGGCGTTCTTGGACGTGACCGGCAGCGAGAAGCTGTTTGGCGCGGCAGCCGAGATCGGCCGGAAGATCAAGCGGGCCGTCCATGAGGAGACACGGCTGGTCGTCTCCGTCGGCGTGGCTCCCAACAAGTTTCTTGCCAAGATCGCCAGTGATCTGAAGAAGCCCGACGGCTTCGTGGTGGTGGACGCCGACCGAATTCAGGAGTTCCTCGATCCGCTGCCCGTGGAGCGCCTCTGGGGTGTGGGCAAGCAGGCAAGCAAGGTCTTCCAACGGCTCGGCATTCGCACCATTGGCCAGCTTCGCCAGTGGCCGATGGAGGCTCTCAAGTCGCGTTTCGGCTCAATCGGGGAACATCTCTGGCAGTTGGCCCACGGGATCGACGACCGCCTGGTTGTGCCAGAGCGCGAGGCCAAGTCCATTTCTCACGAGACGACCTTCGAGCAGGACATCGACGACCTGGAGGTGCTGCGATCCTGGCTGTCGGACTTGACGGAACAGGTGGGCTGGCGACTTCGGCGGCACGGGTTGCGAGGCCGGACGGTCCACCTCAAGGTCCGCTTCGCCGACTTCTCCACGATTACCCGTTCCCTGACCCTGCCCGAGCCCACGGACATCACGCAGGAACTCTGGCGGGCTGCCGACGAAATGTTCTGCCATCGCCTTCCCGCCGGCCATCCTCCCGTGCGGCTCGTGGGCGTGGGAGTCGGCGGTTTCGATGAATCGGGAGTGCGGCAAGGACTTCTGTTCGATCAAGAGGAACGGCAGAAGCAGTCTGGCCTGGATGCCGTGACCGACCAGATTCGAGAACGGTTCGGCTCCTCCGCTTTGCGCCGGGCGGCATCGCTTCCGCACGAGAGAGGGCCGCGCCGCGAAATTGGGGACGACGAAGCCACGTAATCGAAATCGAGTCGAACGGAACATTTGCTCGCGGACAACGATTTCACCGGCGAGACCCCTCGAATCGCGGCGGCCAGGGGGTGCCGCGGATCGCACGACGCAAGCGGGAGAGGATTTTGGCGGTTTTATTGCGCATTTTCGCGCCGTACTTCATCTGTTGCACAAAGACTTCGGCTACGGAGGTGGGCGGAAGTGGTTTGGGGGATGAGTTTTACGGCTGGGAGCGTGGACGTAAGTTACATACCAACCGAAAGGACTATGCTGCAAAAAAGCGGAAAGCGGAGAGCGGAACAGATGCGAGGTTGAGGCAGTGTTGCCACGGGGGGCGCGATTCAAAGTTGATCCGGGGGCAAGGGGAGAATGTACGTTAGTATAGTGATCCGAAAGTTTTTTGGAAGGGGTTTTTTGAACACTTGACGGATTTGGGGCGAAAGGAAAGGATCAGGCTGAGGCAACAATCCGCCGACAATCACGATCGCCATCGGGTATTCGATCTCGTGCCCTGGTAGATTGCCACGGACGATCAGGGGAAGCAGGGCAAGGGCGGTACTGGAGGCGGTCATTAGAATGGGGGCCAGTCGTTCGGCCGCCCCTTGAAGGATCAGCTCCGAATGGCACGTGAACTTTTCTAAGTTGTTACACGGAAAGATGATATGGACAAAAAAGGCCTCTCTTGTCATAAGGGTGGGATCGTGAAAACCCAATTC
>JAMOAF010000728.1 GCA_023621895.1 Planctomycetota bacterium | reverse complement strand
CGACGGTTGCCTGGGCGCTGGGGGTCCTGCCCCGGCCGCTGCCGTTGTACGTGATCGGCGGCGTGATCTTGTCGTACAACGTTTTGTTCAAGCTCAGCCAGCGCGACTGGGCGGTCACCCGGCAAGGCGTCGAACGGAACATCTTTCTGCAAATCCTGTTCGACCTGGCGGCGCTGACGACGCTCCTGTACTTCACTGACCTGGCCGAAAATCCATTCCTTGCCTATTTCGTTTTTCACATGATCATTGCCGGCATGTACCTGCGCGGAAACCGGCCGTATATCGTGGCCGCCGTGGCCACGCTGCTGATGGGCAGCCTCATGCTCTTGCTGTATTTGGGTTGGATTCCCCGTTTCGCGCTGGAATTCCGCGGCGCCGCCGATCCGCGGCAGCACGATGGCCTGCGCTGCCTGGCGGTGTTCGTGGCCATCGCCAGCACCCTCTGGCTCGCCGTCTACTTCACGACCGCCATCCGGCGTTACGTCGACCAGGCCCATGCAAAACTCCGGCAGGAGGAGAAGCTGCTGGGGATTGGCCAGTTGGTGGCTGGAATCGCCCACCAGATCGCCAATCCGCTCGACGGCATGCAGAACTGCCTGCGGAGGATCGCGGAGGAGACCCGGGACGATCCTCAATTGGCTGAATACGTGCGAATGATGATGGCCGCCTTGGACCGCATCGAGCGGACGGCCCGGCGGGTGCAGTCGTTCGCCCTTCCCCGCGGGATCGCGCTCCAGCCGACGGACGTCAACGCGGTCGTGGAAGCGACGCTGGCGCTGCTGGGGGACGTTCGCGGTGCAAGTCTGCGGGTTTGCACGGAGTTGAGCGAAGTGCCGCTGGCCGAGGGCGATCCTTACACGCTCCAAGAGGTCCTTTTCAATCTATGTACCAATGCCTTGGCCGCCATGCCCGGCGGCGGGACACTGACACTGCGGACGCGGCCGCTCGGGGGGCGCGACGACGACCAGATGAACTCCGTGGCCGTGGAGGTGTCCGATACCGGCGTGGGCATTCCGCGAGTCCACCTGGAAAAAATCTTCGAACCTTTCTTCACGACCCGCGCCGATAGCGGCGGCACCGGGCTCGGGCTGGGGCTGTGCCGCATGCTGATCAGCGAAATGGGGGGGCGGATCGAAGTCCAAAGCACCGTCGGCAAGGGTACGGTTTTTACCATCATCTTGAATCCAGCCGAAAACGTATCCCGGCGCGGCGTTTCCCCATCCGTTCTGGCGGAGGGCCGCCCAAACAGCAGGCCGACTTCTCCGTCCACTTGCGAGCTCTAACCGGTCGTACGCCATGAGAATCCTCGTCGCCGACGACGAAAAGATCAAGCGCGTCACGCTGGCCCAGGACCTGGCGGCCCAGGGGCATGACGTGGCCACGGCGTGCGACGGTGAGGAAGCTCTCGAACAACTCGCCAACGGGCGGTTCGACGTGGTCGTCACCGACCTGAAGATGCCCAAGGTCGACGGAATCGAGCTCCTCAAACGGATCAAGCAGGACCGCGTCGCCGACGCCGAAGTGATCATCATGACGGCCTACGGCAGCATTCCCCTGGCGGTCGAGGCGGGCAAGCTCGGGGCATTCGACTTCATCACGAAACCCTTTCACAACGAAGACCTCTTGCCGCTGTTGACACGCATCGAGGCCGCGCGGCGGGCCGTCCAGCCCGGTCATGAACCCACGGAAGACGCGGCCAGCAGCATCGAGCAAACGGTCGTCGGGCAGTCCCAGGCGATCCGCACGGTCCGGCGGCTGATCGAGATTTGCAGCCGCTCCGATGCCAACGTGCTCCTGTGCGGCGAAACCGGCGTCGGCAAGGACTTGATCGCTTCGACGATCCACCGCAATTCCCATCGCCGCGCTTTCCCCTTCATCAAGGTGGGCTGCGCCCTGTTTCCCAGCCAGCTCATCGAAAGCGAGCTCTACGGCCACGAAAAAGGGGCCTTCACCGGCGCGGAACAACGCCGGCTGGGACGTTTCGAATTGGCCGAAGGCGGTACGCTCTACCTCGACGACGTCGACGACATCCCCATGGAACATCAGGCCAAGCTCCTCCGCGCTATCGAAGAGAAGGTTTTCGAACGCGTCGGCGCCACGGCGACGGCGCCGTTGCGGGCAAACGTGCGGATCGTCGCCTCGACGAAGCGCGATCTGCTGCAAAAGATCGCCGCCGGCAGTTTCCGCGAAGACCTCTACTATCGCCTGGATGTCCTCCGGGTGAACATCCCGCCTCTGCGCGAGCGCCGCGACGACATTCCCCTCCTGGCCGACCATCTCCTCAAGCGAATCGCCAAGCAGGGGCCGGCGCGTTTGGAGCCATCGGCGCTCGAAGTCCTCCGCCAGCACGGCTGGCCGGGCAACGTGCGCGAACTGGCCCACATGCTCCAGCGAGTCTACCTGGTCGGGGCCGGCGCGATCACCGGCAGTTCCTTGCTTGCCGAGTTGCACGCCGCGGCGAAGAAGCGCCGCGCCGTCTCGGGGCCCTTTCAGGAGACGATCACGAACACCGAGCGGGAGTTGCTGGAGGACGCCCTCGAAGCCGCCGGCGGAAACAAGTCGGCCGCGGCGGCAGCCCTGGGCATGAAACTCTCCACGTTTCGCGACAAGCTCGTCAAGCACGGCCTGGCATAAGCCCGCTGGCGGGTTTCCGCAATCCGCTAACGGAATTCCGCAACCGGCTGCCGCAGCGGCAATGGCGCGAGCGCGTCATCCGTTCGAACTCGTTAATAAGCAGCGTGTTGTGCTTAATCTTGCACAAACCGGCGCGCTCGGCGCGCCGGTTGCTCTTAGCAGCCGCCGAGGCGCGATTGCTGCTCCTGGTGCTCGTGAAGGTCCAAGTCTTCTGGGAGAGACGCAATGACCACGGTGGAGAGTCATGACGGCAAGCGGTTGCTCGAGCAATTGGGTGCATCGGACTATGGGAAGCCTCCGCTGGGCTGCATGCAGTGCGGCCTTTGCGCTGCCACCTGCCCGCTGGGCCCGGCCATGGAACTGCCGCCGCGCAAGTTGATTCTGTACGCCGCGGCGGGCAACCTGGAGCCGGTCCTGTCGAGCCCGGCGCTATGGATGTGCGTGGCCTGTTACGCCTGCTCGAAACGCTGCCCGCGGGGCATCGAGCTTACCGAGGGCCTATGGCCGGCGCTCCGCGATGCGGCGATGCAGGCGGGAATCCAGCCGCCCGCCGAACTCCAGGAAACGTTCCAAAACGTGTTGAAGTACGGCAACGTGCTGGGAAAATCGCCTCGCCAGCGCCTCGATTGGACCAAGGGGCTGGACGTGCGCGTGCTCGACCTGAGCCGCGAGCCGCGGCCCGTCGATGTGCTCTGGCTGGTCGGCTGTTATCCCTCGTACTATCCCCGGAACCAGGTGGTTGCCCGGGCATTCGCGCGGATCCTCACGGAACTCGGCGTCAGCTGGGGCATTCTCGGCGCGCGCGAGAGATCGCCCGGCGAATGCGACCGGATGTTCGGCGAGGAAGGGCTGTTCGAGACGCTCGTCGAGCAAAACCGCGAACTCTTCGACAAGCAGGATTTCGGCAAGCTGGTGGTGCTCGATCCGCACGCGTTCCGGGCGCTGCAAAGTTTCTATCCGCGCTTCGGCGCGTGGTACCCCGTGCAGCATTACACGATGTTTCTTGCCGAACACCTCGAGCAACTACGGCCGCTGATCGTCAGGCCGGTCGAAGCCGTGGTCACTTATCACGACAACTGCTGCGTCGGCCGGCGATGTGGTTGCTATGATCCGCCGCGGGAGCTGCTGCAATTGATCCCCGGCGTCAAGTTGGTGGAGATGGCGCGCAACCGCGACGATTCGCTTTGTTGCGGCGGCGGCGGGGGCGGGATGTGGCTCGACGCGCACATCGTGGCGCACGGCGGCCAGCGCCTTTCTGACGAGCGCGTCCGCCAGGCCGCCGCGTCCGGCGCCGATACCCTGGCCGTATCCTGCCCTTACGAACTATCGCGGTTCGAGGACGCGGCCAAGGTCACGGGCTTGGAGGAGCGGCTCAAGGTCCGCGACATCATTGAACTTCTGGCCGAATCGATGGAATTGGGCGAAAGGAGCGTTTCATGAATATTGCCGTCGTGGTCCGCCAGGTGCCCGACTTGATCGAACCGCTGGAAATCGCTCCCTGCGGCACGGCAATCGATCTGGACGCCGCGTCATTCATCCTGAATGAATCCGACGACCATGCCCTGGAACAAGCGCTGTTGCTGAAGGAGGCCGGCGGCGGCACGGTGACCGTCGTCGCCCTCGACTCCGGCGACGTCGACAACACGCTCTATACGGCGGCAGCCAAAGGGGCTGACGCGCTGATCAAGATTTCGCAACAGGACCACGCGCCCCGCTCTCCGCGGACCGCGGCGGCTCGCTATGCCGAAGCTGTCAAGCCGCTCGGGGCGGACCTGGTGTTGGTCGGCGTCCAGGCACACGATGAGCTGGACGGCGCATTGCCGCCGTTCCTCGCCGCGGCGATGGGGTTGCCCTACGTGGGCGTGATCCGCGGGGTGCGGGCGGCCACGGAGACCGGCGCCGTAATCGTTTGCAAGGAGTTCCCCGGCGCGGTCATGGCCCAAGTCCGGGTCAAGCTGCCGGCAATACTCGGAATTCTGGGCGCGGACCAACCGCCGCGCTATGTCCCGGTCAGCCGGATCCGCGCCGCAATGAAGTCGGCGCAGCTCAGCGAGTGCGAGGCCGCCGCGCCCCAGCGCGAGCCATTGGTCTCGGTCGTCCGCCTGGTTCCGCCGGCGCCGGCCGCTCGGGCCGAGATGCTCAGCGGATCGGAGGCGGAAGTGGCCGCCCGCATCGCCGACATTCTCTCCGCGAAAGGATTGGTGAAATGAGCGCCCAAGACGTGCTGGTCCTGGCTGAAATCCGTGGTGAGACTCTGGACGCCGTGACGCTGGAGTTGCTGGCCGCGGCCCGGGGGCTTGTCTCGGCCACCGGCGGGAACGTCGGGGTGATCGTGCTTGGCCGGGACGGGGCCGGACACGCGTCATCCATGGGGGCGGCCGACCGGATTATCGTCTTCGACGACCCGCAACTGTCCACCTATGCGCCGGAAACGTACGTGGCGGCCCTCGGGGAATTACTCGCTGCTGAACGGCCGCGTGCCCTGCTGATCGGCGCCACGTCGATCGGCTGGGACGTGGCGCCGTTGGTGGCCGCGCGGCTCGACGCGCCGCTGGTGATCGGGTGCATAAGGATCATGGACGGCGAGGGCGACCTTCGGGTCACCGCTTCGTTCTACGGCGGCAAGATGTTGGCCGAGTGCCGCGTGACCGGGGCGCCGGCGATCCTCATGGTGCAGCCGGGCAGTTTCCGGCCGGCGAGCGAACCGGGAAAGGCCGAGATCGAGATCCGCACGCTCGCCGCCCCGCTCCAGCCAGGGGCGATCGCTTTTGAGCAATGGATACTTCCCCAAGCCGGCGACGTCGACATCACGCAGCACGACGTGCTGGTGGCCATCGGGCGCGGGATCCAGCAGAAAGACAACGTGGAATTGGCCGAGAGCCTTGCGCAGGCTCTTGGCGGAGCGGTCTGCGCCTCCCGCCCTGTCGTCGACCAGGGCTGGCTGCCCGCCACGCGCCAGGTGGGCAAGTCGGGCATGACCGTCAAGCCGAAACTCTATTTTGCACTGGGCATCAGCGGCGCGCCGGAGCACCAGGAAGGCATGAAAGGGGCCGACCTGGTCATCGCGGTGAACACTGATCCGAAGGCCCCCATTTTCGACGTCGCGCACTACGGCGCGGAACTCGACATCTTGGACCTCTTGCCGGCGCTGACCGAGGCCATCGAGGCCAAGCGAGGGTAGAGCCATGGACTATGCTCGGCCAATCATGTGGAATGTCCCCCACTGGGCGGAAATCACGTTGTACGTGATGATTCCCCTCGTCCTTGCCGGATTTGCGGCCGGTCTGGCATGGCGCGTCCGCAAGTGGTTCCTGGGGCAGGCCGAGCCGCAGGTGGAGAGCGTCGTCCAGGGGCTGCGCGCCGGAGTCCGTCCCCGCCGCCTGGCAAGCTGGGTCAAGACGGCCATGTTCCAAAGCCGGCTCTCGCCCGACGGCTTCTCGCTGGTCATGCACCTGGCCATCTTTTGGGGCATGGCGGTGCTGGCCCTGGGGACGGCACTGGCGACTGTCGATCAGGACTTCACCAATCTGCCGCTGGATTTTCAGGTTCTTCGCGGCAACTTCTACCGCCTGTTCGAGCTGGCGCTGGACGCCTTCGGCATCGTCTTGATCATCGGATTGGGGATGGCTGCCTATCGCCGCTACCTGGTCCGCCCCAATCGCCTCCAGGCGTCGAAGGGGAACGTCAGCCTCTGGGATGGATTCCCGTTTCTTACCGTGCTGCTGCTGATCGTCATCTCGGGCTTTGCGGCCGAGGGCTTGCGGATTGCCGAGGGGTTTTCCATCGAGAAGGAAGTGGCGGCGGCCGGGAACCTGGAGGCCAAGGTCCGGTTGGTCGATCGGATGGGGCTCCGCGAGCGATTCCACATCGGCCCCGAGCGGCAGGATGTTCAGCTTAGCCGCATTGCACGGGGCGGCCCGGTGTTCCCCGCCGCGGCCTGGGCTCCGGTCGGCTATGCCCTGGCCGAAGTCTTCGCAGCGCTGCCGATCGGCGCGATCCGCGCGGGGCACCAGGTTGTCTGGTGGCTGCACGCCCTGCTGGCGTTCGGCCTGATCGTCAGCATCCCCTTCACGAAAGCGTTCCACCTGGTTTCTTCGCCGGTTAACATGCTGCTGCGGAATCCGGCGCCGCCGGGCCGGCTTCCCGTCGCGATCGAGTCGGGCGTGCGGACCGTGCGGGACCTGACATGGAGTCAACTGCTCCAGGTTGACGCCTGCACCTGGTGCGGCAAGTGCCAGGAGGTCTGCCCGGCCCACGACAGCGGTTTCCCGCTCTCGCCGCGCGACCTGGTCCAGGCGGTCGCCGCGCGGCTCCTGCGAACGCCGGCCAAGACCAACGGCGATGCGGCCAGCCTCCACGATTCGCGAATACGGCCCGAGGAGCTCTGGTCGTGCTACGCCTGCGGGGCGTGCGAGAATAACTGCCCGGTGTTCGTGCAGCACCCGCGGTTGATCGCCGACCTCCGCCGGCATCTGGTCGACCAGGGCCAGGTCGATGAAGGGCTCCAGGACGCCCTGATGAACTTCCAGCGCTACGGCAACTCCTTCGGCCAGTCGCCCCGCAAACGTCCGGACTGGGCCAAGCCTCTGGACTTCAAACTCAAGGACGCGCGCAAGGAAGAGGTCGAGTACCTCTGGTTCGTCGGCGACTATGCCTCCTACGATCAGCGCGCGCAGGAGGTCACCCGCGCGATCGCCCGAGTGTTCCACCACCTCGGCGTCGACGTCGGCGTGCTGTTTGAGAAGGAGCAGAACGCGGGCAACGACGTGCGGCGCGTCGGCGAAGAAGGTCTGTTCTCGCTGCTCCGCGAGAAGAATTCGAAGGAACTGGCCGCCGCGCGTTTCCGCAAGCTGTTGACCACCGACCCGCACACGTACAACACGCTCAAGAATGAATACCAGTTCGGTGCACGTGCCGGTGGCGAGACCGGGGCAGCGGCGGCGGCCATTCCAGTCCTCCACTACACGGAACTGCTCGATGAGCTGCTGCGCCAAGGCGGCCTGCGATTCAAGAATCCGCTCGGCTATGCCGTGACGTATCACGATCCGTGTTACCTGGGGCGGTTCAATGGCGTTTATGATCCACCGCGGCGCGTGTTGCGCGCGATGGGCGTGCGGATCGTTGAACTGCCCCGCCATGGAAGGAACAGCTTTTGCTGCGGTGCGGGCGGCGGGCGGATCTGGATGAAGGACACGCCCAACGTCGAAACGCGCCCCGCCGAGACCCGCATCAAGGAAGTGCTTGCCTTGCCTGGCGTCGAATGCCTGGTAATCGCCTGCCCCAAGGACCTCGTGATGTTCCAGGACGCTGTAAAGACGGTCGGAGCGGAAGGGCGGCTCCGGGTGGCCGACTTGGGCGAGCTCGTCCACGAAGCGTTGGCAGCCTTGCTGGAAACGCCAGACGAGGGAGGAGTCCCGGCAATCGCGGCGCCCTAGGCGCCGCCGGACGGTCGGATTTGTCCGCCACAACCATCAGACTACCCGCTCCTTGCTGATCGGAGATGAGAAAACATGATCACGTCGGACGAAACGCTGCGGATCGGAGTTTACGTCTGCCACTGTGGCAGCAACATTGCCGGCACGGTCGACGTGGAGGCGCTGACGAAGTTCGCCGAGGGCCTGCCCCACGTCGCCCTCGCCCGGCACTACAAGTACATGTGCTCCGACCCCGGCCAGGAGCTTGTCAAGCGCGACATCGTGGAGTTCGGGTTGAACCGGATCGTGGTCGCGGCCTGTTCACCCAACCTTCACGAGGCGACGTTTCGCCGCGCCGCGGAAGACGCCGGTCTGAACCGGTTCCTGGTGCAGATCGCCAACATCCGCGAACAGGTGGCCTGGGTCACCGAGGATCGGCAGGAGGCGTTGGAAAAGGCCGAATCCCACCTCGGAGCGGCCGTTCGCCGCGTCGCCCGGCACGTCCCCTTGCAGCGGCAATTCGTGCGGATCGTTCCCCGGGCGATGGTCGTCGGCGGCGGCATCGCCGGCATCCAGGCCGCGCTGACGCTGGCCGAAGCGGGCCGCGAAGTGATTCTCGTGGAGCGAGAGCCGTCGATCGGCGGGCACATGGCGATGTTCGACAAGACGTTTCCCACCCTGGACTGCGCCGCCTGCATCCTCACGCCCAAGATGACCGCCGTCAAGCTCCACCCGAACATCAAGCTGCTCACTTATTCAACGGTCGAATCGGTCGAGGGGTCGGTGGGCAACTTCCGCATCAAGGTCAAGCGGAAGCCGCGGTATATCGACGAGAGCCTCTGCGTCGGCTGCATGCAGTGCATCGATGGCTGCGCGTTCACGCGGGCCAAGTTCCCCAACGCCTTCGACCAGGGCCTCGGCCTGCGGAAGCCAGTATGGATTCCGTTTCCGCAGGCGGTGCCGCCGGTTCCCGTCGTTGACCCCGAAGTCTGCCTGCAAATCGCCCGCGGCAAATGCAAGCAAGGGTGCGTCGAAGCCTGCGGCGAACGGAACGCCTTCCGGTTCGACCAGCAGGAGCGGATCGAGGAGTACGAGGTGGGGGCCGTGGTCGTCGCCACCGGCTTCCACGCCTTCGATCCCTCGGTGATTTCCTACTATGGCTACGGCAAATACCCGAACGTCTATACGAGCCTGGAAGTCGAGCGGCTGCTCAACGCCGGCGGTCCGACCTCCGGCAAGCTCGTGCTCCGCGACGGGTCGACCCCCAAGCGCGTGGGCATCATCCATTGCGTCGGCAGCCGCGATGCAAACTACCATGCCTACTGCTCGCGCGTCTGCTGCATGTATGCCTTGAAGCTCGCCCACCTGGTGCGCGAGAAGACCGAAGCCGAAGTCTACAACTGCTATATCGACATCCGCGCTGCCGGCAAGGGATTCGAGGAGTTTTACAACCGGGTGCAAAACGAAGGGGTCCAGTTCGTCCGCGGCAAAGTCGCCGACATCACGCCCGCGGCCGGCCAGGGCACGAGTGCCGAGGGCGGCCTGGTGATGAAGGTCGACGACACCCTCCTGGGCAGCATCCGCGAGATCAACGTCGACATGGTGATTCTGGCCGTGGCCCTGGAACCGCAGGCGGACGCGAATCAAGTCCGCCGGACGTTCGGCATCTCCTGTTCGGCGGAGGGCTTCTTCCTGGAAAAGCACCCGAAGCTGGCTCCGGTCAATACGGCCAACGACGGCGTGCTGGTCGCCGGCGCCTGCCAGGGCGCCAAAGACATTCCCGACACGGTCGCCCAGGCCGACGCCGCGGCGGCCAAGGCCCTGGCCCTGATCGACGCCGGCCAGATCGAGCTCGAGCCCAACACGGCCTGGATCGAGGAAGACATCTGTTCCGGCTGCAAAACGTGCATCAACTTGTGCCCCTACCAGGCAATCCGCGCCGACGAGGAGCGGAAGATCGCCGTGGTCGACCCGGCGCTCTGCAAGGGCTGCGGCACCTGCGTGGCCGCGTGCCCCTCGGGCGCCGCCAGGCAACACCTCTTCGGCGATGAACAGATCAGTGAAGAGCTGGAAGGATTGATGAACTATGTCTGAAAACGGTTTCAAACCCAGAATCGTCGCCTTTCTCTGCAACTGGTGCAGCTACACCGCCTCGGACCTGGCCGGCACGTCGCGCGTCAAGTATTCGCCTCGCGTGAGGATGATTCGCGTGATGTGCAGCGGTCGGGTGGACCCGAGCTTCGTGCTCAAGGCGTTCGCCCTGGGGGCCGACGGCGTGTTGATCGCCGGCTGCCATCCCGGCGACTGCCACTACATCGAGCAGAACTACAAAACGATGCGCCGCCACGCCATGCTCCGCTACTTCCTGGAGCAGATGGGAATCCAACCCGAACGGTTGCGGCTGGTCTGGGCCTCGGCGGCCGAAGGGCAATACCTGGCCGAGTCCATCGACCAGTTCGTGGCCGACGTGCAGAAGCTCGGACCGCTCCGATGGTCCGGTGTTTGGGAGGATCCATGGCGGCGCGAGGATGCCTTCGACGAAATCGCCGCCGAGCACGCCGAGGCGATGGAGGTTCAAGCATGAACGGCGAACCCAAAGGCAAGCTGGCTCTCTACTGGGCCGCATCGTGCGGCGGTTGTGAGATCGCCGTGCTGGCGATCAACGAGAGAATCCTCGATGTCGACGCCCTGTTCGACATCGTCTTCTGGCCGGTGGCCGTCGACGCCAAGGTCCACGACGTGGAAAAGATGGCCGATGGCAGCATCGACGTCTGCCTGTTCAACGGCGGCATCCGCACCAGCGAGCAGGAGTACATGGCCCGCCTGCTGCGGAAGAAATCGAAAGTGCTGGTCGCCTTCGGTTCCTGCGCGCACGAAGGGTGCATCCCCGGGCTGGCCAACTCCACCAGCCGCCGCCGGATTTTCGAGACGGTCTATCACGAGACGCCGTCGACCGAGAACACCGACCATGTCGAGCCGCAACCGAGCACGGCGGTGCCCGAGGGAACGCTCCACCTGCCGGTGTTCTACGATACGTTGCGAACGCTGGATCAAACGGTCAAGGTCGACTACTACCTGCCGGGCTGCCCGCCGGAAGCCGACCGGATTTGGGACGCGATTACGGCGATCGTCGAGAACAATCTGCCGCCGCCGGGATCGGTGATCGGCGCCGAGACGACGGTCTGCCAGGAATGCCCGCGGAAACGAAACGAAAAGAAGGTCAAGAAGTTCTACCGCACGTGGGAGATCATCCCGGACGAAGAAACCTGCCTGTTGGAGCAGGGGTTGCTGTGCTGCGGGATCGCCACGCGGGCCGGTTGCGGGGCTCGCTGCCCGCAGGTTGGGTCGCCGTGCATCGGCTGTTACGGACCCAACGAGGGAATTCATGATCACGGCGCCCGGATGATGGCCGCGCTCGCCTCGACCATCGACTCGAACGATCCCGAGGAGATCGACCGCATCATCCGCGACGGAATCCCCGATCCGGTCGGCAGCTTCTACCGTTTCGGGCTTGCCGCCAGCCACCTGCGGCGGAAGAAAGAAGCGATGATCGAGACTTGAGAAGCGAGGATTGCAGATTCGGCATTTTGCGGGCTGCCCCAACGGGACCGCAAAGGGTCTGGCAGCGCAGCGTCAGGAGCCTTATTCATGAAACGCATATCCATCGATCCGATCACTCGCCTGGAAGGCCACGGGAAAATCGACATCTTTCTCAACGACGAGGGGGACGTTGCCAACGTCTATTTGCAGATTCCCGAGCTGCGGGGATTTGAACAGTTTTGCGTGGGGCGCCCGGCCGAGGACATGCCCAACTTGACCAATCGCATCTGCGGCGTCTGCCCGGAGGCGCATCACATGGCCGCGACCAAGGCGCTCGACGCCCTGTTTCACGTCGATCCGCCGCCGCTGGCCAAGAAGCTCCGCGAGTTGTTTTATAGTATCTTCTATGCGACGGATCATACGACGCACTTTTACGCGCTGGCTGGACCGGATTTCGTCGTCGGGCCGACCGCCCCGCCGGCGGAGCGGAATATCCTGGGCATCGTGAAGAAAGTCGGCCTGGACATCGCCGGCAAGGTGCTGAAAATGCGCCGCGACGGCCATCACCTGATCGAGATGATCGGCGGCCGCAAGGTGCATCCCAACTGGGGCCTGCCCGGCGGCGTCAGCCACGGCATCGACGAAGAGCAGCGGAAGGAAATCCTCCAGCTTGGCCGCGACGCCGTGGACTTCGCCAAGTTCTCGCTCCAGTTGTTCGACGACCTGGTCCTCAAGAATACCGACTACCTGAACCTGATCACCGGCGATGTCTACGTCCACCGCACCTACAATATGGGCACCGTTGATGAAAACAACCATGTGAATTTCTACGACGGGCTGATTCGCGTCACGGGACCGGATGGGAAGGAGCACGCAACATATCCCGCCGCCGACTACCGGCAGTACATCGCCGAACGGGTCGAGCCGTGGAGCTATCTGAAGTTTCCCTATCTGAAAAAGGTCGGCTGGAAGGGATTTGTCGACGGGGTCGATTCGGGCGTGTACAAGGCGACTCCGCTGGCGCGGCTGAACGCCGCGGACGGCATGGCCACGCCCCTGGCCCAGGTCGAATATGAACGGTTCTTCGATACGCTCGGCGGCAAGCCGGTCGACCACACTCTGGCCACGCACTGGGCGCGGCTCATCGAGCTGCTGTATGCCGCCGAACGCTGGGTCGAGCTGGCCAGCGACCCGGAAATCACCGGCAAGGAGTACCGCGTGCTGCCGACGGAAACGCCCACCGAGGGCGCCGGATCCGTCGAAGCTCCCCGGGGCACGCTGACGCATCACTACCAGACCGACGAGCGCGGCATCCTCACCAAGGTCAACCTGGTCGTCGGGACGACGAACAACAACGCTCCGATCTCGATGTCCGTCAAGAGAGCGGCCCAGGCCTTGATCCGCAAAGGCAAGGTGGTCAGCGAGGGGCTGCTGAACATGGTGGAGATGGCTTTTCGCGCGTATGACCCGTGCTTCGGCTGCGCTACCCACAGCCTGCCGGGCCAAATGCCGCTGGAGGTCACGCTGCGGGATCCGCAGGGCCGCGTCGTCCAGCGATTCTCGCAGACATAGACATTGGGGTCAACGCTTGACACTTGACACTTGACAGGCAGCCTGCCAGCGAGTGCAACCTCCGAGCAAGCTGCGGATTGTCGTTCGCCCGCGTTTTCCAGTCTTTGTAGCACGCGATCCACACCCTCGCCATCGCGGTAGACATCGCGGTCGCCAGCGCTGTCGAAAACGATGCGAATGGGTATGGCCATGAGGTTCGTCTGGCAAGCGGCTGAGTGGAAGTCCAGCGGCGTAAGACAGAACTGCCACCGGTTGCTGTTAGACGCAGAAATACCCAACGTCTTGCCCGGTGTGTGTCAAGTGTCCAGCCCTGACCCCGCGACCTGGAATTTCGGGTCATGCGATCCTCACAACCTTGCCGATAATCCAGATTATGCCGACCCGCGCGATAATTTCGGCTTTGCGGACCAGGAGCGGCGCATGCCGGAAATGCCTTTTTCTCGAGAACCAGCGCCATCCGTTTCCCGGGGGGGTCACGTTTGGGACAGTCGCGACCACCGCACTGCCCACAGGTGGTTCCTGACGGTATGCATTGCTATTGCCGCCGGCCTGTTGGCCGGATGCACGAGCGTCAGCGAGTGGTGGCACAATGGGTTCAAAGTCGGCCCGGACTATCGGCGCGCCGCGGCGGCGGTGGCGGACGGGTGGATCGACGCGGACAACCCCGGCGTCAAGAGCGCGGCGGCCGACTACAGCCACTGGTGGACCGTCTTTAACGACCCGGCGCTCGACACGCTCGTTCACACCGCCTGCCAGCAAAACCTGCCATTGAAAATCGCCGGTTTGCGGATCCTGGAGGCCCGCGCGCAGCGGGGGATTGCCGCCGGCAACCTGTTTCCGCAACAGCAGCAAGCATTCGCGGCCTACTCGCGAAACAAGTTCAGCGACAACATGTATCCGTTCGGCATGTTTCCCGGCAATCGGGAGTACGACGATTGGGTTGGCGGATTCGACATGGCTTGGGAGCTGGACATCTGGGGCAAGATTCGCCGCGGGGTTGAAGCCGCTGACGCAAATCTGGATGCGCAGATCGAAAACTACGACGACGTCCTGGTGATGATCCAGGCCGAGGTGGCCGCCGCTTACATTCAGATGCGCACCCTCGAGGAGCAACTGAAGTACACCCGTGAGAACGCCGAAATTCAACGGTCTTCGCTGGAGATCATCCAGAAGCGCTTCCAGCAGGGCCTCGTGGGCGAACTGGACGTCCGGCAGGCTGGGGCCCAACTGGCGACCACCGAATCGCTGATCCCCCGGTTTGACGAGGCGCACCGCCGGGTTCAAAACGGGCTCTGCCTCCTGGTGGGCATGCCGCCGGGCAGCCTGCAAGCGGAACTTGGCGAGCCTCGGCCGATTCCCGCGGCGCCGGCGGAGGTGGTCGTGGGGATTCCCGCCGACCTGCTGCGGCGCCGGCCGGACGTGCGCCGCGCGGAGCGCCAGGCCGCCGCGCAATCCGCGCGCATCGGCATCGCCGAGGCGGAGTTTTATCCGCATCTTGCACTGACGGGAAGCATTTCCTTTGAGGCTGAGCAGTTCGGCGACCTTTTCGACTGGCGGAGCGTCGGCGGCAGGTTGGGGCCCGGCCTGCAATGGAACATCCTGAACTACGGCCGGATTCGGAACGGCGTTCGAGTCGAAGACGCGCGATTCCAGCAAGCCGCGATCGCTTACCAGAACACGGTCCTGGCAGCCAACAAGGAAACGGAAGACGCGATCGTCGCCTTCTTGCGCGAACAGCAGCGCGTCCAATCGCTGCAACGCGCCACTGACGAGACCCTCCGCGCGCTGGAGATCGGCCTGCGCTTGTATGAACAAGGCATCATCGATTATCAGCGCGTGCTCGATTCTCAACGGGCGGCCGTCCTCCAGCAGGACGCGCTGGCGCAAAGCCGGGGCCAGGTCGCGACGAACCTCGTGGCCGTTTACAAAGCCCTCGGCGGCGGCTGGATGATGCGCCTTGCATCCGACACGTCCGGGAAGGAAGCCGGCCCAGCGTCTGCCGGACAGCCGGCGCCGGGGAGCGACTCGCCGCCGCCGGCCAAGTGAGGGCCCAATTTCCGCGCGGGACTCCCCCCGCGTGGTGAA
>JAMOAF010000357.1 GCA_023621895.1 Planctomycetota bacterium | reverse complement strand
GCCGTGCGCCCCGATGGAGCAGAAATACATCGCGCATTTCCCGGACGAGAACCTGATCTGGTCTTACGGGTCCGGCTATGGCGGCAACGCCCTGTTGGGTAAAAAGTGCCTGGCCTTGCGAATCGCCTCGAACATGGCGCGGAGAGAAGGCTGGATGGCCGAGCACATGCTGATTCTCCGCCTGATCAATCCGGAGGGCAAGCGATTCCACCTCGCGGCCGCCTTTCCCTCGGCGTGCGGCAAGACGAACCTGGCGATGCTCCAGCCGACGATTCCCGGTTGGCGATGCGAGTGCATCGGCGACGATATCGCCTGGATGAAGATCGGCGAGGACGGCCGCCTGTACGCAATCAACCCGGAGGCCGGTTTCTTCGGTGTTGCGCCGGGCACGAGCATGAAGTCGAACCCGATGGCGATGCGGACCCTCGACGGCAACAGCATTTTCACCAACTGCGCGCTGGCGGACGACGGCGACATCTGGTGGGAAGGAATGGACGGTCCTTGCGACCACGCGATCGACTGGAAGGGGAACGACTGGACGCCGGAGTCGGGCAAGGTGGCCGCGCACCCCAACGCGCGCTTCACCGCGCCGGCCGCCCAATGCCCGGTGATCTGCGAGGATTGGGAAAATCCGGCCGGCGTGCCGATCGACGGCTTCCTGTTCGGGGGGCGGCGGACGCAGGTGGTGCCGCTCGTGACCGAGGCGCTCGATTTTGACCATGGGGTGTTCATGGGGGCGATGTCCGCTTCGGAAACGACGGCGGCGGCGCTCGACGTCGGCCAGAAGTTGCGCCGCGACCCGTTCGCGATGCTGCCGTTCTGCGGCTACAACATGGCCGACTACTGGGCCCATTGGTTCGCAATGGGCGACCGGCTGGGAGAGAAATCGCCGAAAATCTTCTACGTCAACTGGTTCCGAACTTCGCGGGACGGCCGCTGGCTATGGCCCGGATTCGGCGAGAACAGCCGGGTCCTGAAATGGATCTGCCAGCGGATCGAGGGCGCGATCGGCGCCCGGCAGACGCCGATTGGCCGGATGCCGCGGGATGGCGACTTCGACCTCGAGGGCCTCGACATTCCGGCCGAGGATTTCGCCGAGCTGCTGGAGGTGGATAAGCGGGCTTTCATTGACGATCTCGACGACGCCGAGGAATACCTGGCAAGGTTCGGAGACCGGGTCCCCAAGCGCCTCCGCGCCCAATTGGAAGCGCAGAGGAAGCGGTTGGCCTGAAAGCCTGAAACGGCGGCCGAAAGACGCATGGCAAGTTTCGGGCCAGCACGGTAGAATGGCAAAAGCGGCAAAGGTTCGGCGGGGATTGCGGCCAGGGGGAGCCGCCGGTTCTCGCGGCGAGCTGCGCCGCCCAGAGGATGTGAGTAACATCCGTGCCGGGCGCCAGGGATCGCCCTCCGCACGCGCCCCCAGCCAGGGTCCGATGATGATCCACGATGTACAACGTCGCGAGCCCGATTGAAGAATTTGGCGTCGATTTCGCAGCCAGGCCGCTGATCACGGTGCTGGGCGTGAAATACCTTCACATGCGGATGAAAGACGGCTCGGACCTCTACGTGACCGAGCACGGGCAGCCGTTCACCAAGTGCCTGATGCCGGAAAACCACTGGGCCGACGACGCCTGGATGAAGGAGAACGGCGTGCGGCTGCCGGGCACCAGCGCGCTGTACCGCGTGAGGACCAAGCAGGTCGAGGGCCAATCCAAGGAGATCATCATCAAGTGGAACCGGATGGGTCAGGACATCCCCGGCGAAACCCAGGCACTTGACGCTGAGAACGCGGAATTCAACAGCCCTTTCATGGAGTTCAGCCTGCTGACCGAACTCCGCCAGGCCCGGCATGAATCGCCCGGCGCGCTGCACACCCACCGCCCGCTGGCGATCTACGTGCCGCGGAAGTTCGTGGCCGGCGAACAGCTCGGCCGGCGGCGGCACCGGATGGAGGCGATCCAGCGGAGCCACGACGAAATCGAGATCGACTGGAACCGCAACTACGCGGTGGTTTACGAGTGGATGAAGGGCATCGATGCCGTCGAGGCATGCCGCAAGGGGTTGATCGACAGCGCTTCCATAGCACTCCTGATCCGGCGCGCCAGCGAGGACATGGCGAGCAAGGGGTTCATGGTCAGCGACAACAAGCCCCAGCACATCATCGTTCGCCCTGACTCCGATGGCGAACTGGCCAAGGATCGCGCCGGCAAGCTCCTCTACGGCCTGATCGACTTCGAGCTGCTCCGGCGGACTCCGGAGCGGGAGCGGCTGATCCGGGCGAGGAAGCGCCACAACTACCTGATCCGCCAGTCGCGCCGTTTCGAGTCCCAGGAAAAATTCCCCCAGAATCTCACGGCCGTCAACATCCTCGGCGTGGACTATGTCTATGGCCGGGTCGAAAGCACCAGCGGCGCCTTGTGGGTCGTGGGCAAAGACCCGGTGCTCTTCGAGTACTTCCTGCCCGAGAAATGGCGGCGGACTCCGCGAACCAAGATCAGCGCTTCCCAACTGGTCTACGAAACGACCACGATGGACAGCGTCCGCCTGGTGTGGCGGGTTTCCCGCGTGGGCCAGATTCCCGACGCCGACCCGTTCGTGATCCGCGAGGGCCGGATTCTCGAGCACGGCTACAACAGCCCATTCGAGGAATTCGCAATCGCCCTGGAACTCTCGCAAAAGGGGATCGAGACGACCTATCCCCGCGCGATTTACATGACCGGCCGCCGCTCGACCGTTTCGCCCTCGCTGGTGGACAATAGCCGCTACGAGAGCCATGCCCAGTTTCTGACCGCCGAGGATGAACCAATCCTCAGCCGCTACCATGAGTACTTGTCCATCTGGGGCTACTGGAACGGCCCGGACGAGGCCCTGGCCGCCAAGGACGAGCCGATGTACAGGGGAATCGACGCCCTCTCGGCCTATCGTGAAGGGCGGCTGAACAAGCGCGACTACTTCCGCGTGATGCGGGCAACGAAACACCGGCTCGCTAGTGCGGGAATCGAGGACCTCAGCCTCCGCGGCAATCACCTCCTCCTCTCAATCGACCGCGATCAGAAACTCGCCACGGACAAGCACGACCTCGTTAAAGTCACAGCCGCCCTGAAGCCAATCGTAACCCGACGCGTAAGCGAGGACGGCTAACCCGAGTTGGCCTCGCTCACTCGCCGGGTTATGGCCTCGCTCACGCGTCGGGTTATGATCGGCTCATGAACAGTCTGGCCTACGGCACCGCCCGGCCTCCCAGTTCCGGCGTCGCGGGGCTCTTTCGCTTGGGAAGCGACGGCAGGAACATCGGCGTCTGCGAGCGGTAGCGGTCGTAATCCGCGCCGACATGGCGGACCAGGTCCCGTTCCTCGAGCGTGACGCCGACGAGGATGTATCCGGTGAGCAGCAGGGCGAGCGCCAGATGCCCCACCGTCATCACCGGTGTTGCCCAGACGGCAATCAGGAACCCGACCATCAGCGGGTGCCGCACGATTCGGTACAGCGACCGGACGGCAAAGGGGGGATGCGCGTAGGGGCGGTTTCGAAAGTACAGGAAGACCTGCCGCAGTCCGAACAGGTCGAAGTGGTCGATGATGAACGAGGCATACAGGACGATCAGCCAGCCGAGGAAGAACAGCCCCCTGAGCGTAGTGGCCGCCACGGGTTGCTGAACCTCCCAGACGATCGCCGGCATCGGGCGCCATTGCCAGAAAAGCAGAGCCAGGATCAGGCTGCTTGCAAGGACGAAGGTGCTTCGCTCGACCGGCTTGGGGATGAACCTAGTCCACCACGACTTGAACGCCGGCCGCGCCATGACGCTGTGCTGCACGGCGAACAGTCCGACCAGCCCGAGGTTGATCAAGAGCGCCTGCCCCAAGGGAGAAGGCACACCCGAGTCGATCGACTTCGGAACCAGCATGTTGCCGACAAAGCCGATCATGTAGAGGAAGACGGCGAAGAAGGCGCCGTAAGCGGCCAAGCCGTAGATCAAAGCGATAGCGCGACCCATGGTTTTGAACTCCGCGGCGGGGGGAATGGTGGATGGCTTCGCCCTTGGTACCGATTCACAACGCCGCTGCCACGGGACGCGGGCTAAGCCGTTTTGGGAATCGTAGGGTTCTCACAGGTGACGGCAAGCCCGTCTGGGGGAGGGGATTCAAAGGTCGAGACATCGAAAGGCTCAATTCAGGGGGTGTCCGCTACGGCCCCTTCCAGTGACAATTGCCACTGT
>JAMOAF010000123.1 GCA_023621895.1 Planctomycetota bacterium | reverse complement strand
AATGGTGTGGCAGGTAGCTTCAGTGTGCAACACAAATCACCGTTTCTCCCGCGGAGTCACGAGCCCACGGCAAATTCAGCGACGTCAACAAAAAAAACTCCCGCAAGGGCATCGCCTTGTGGGAGTTCTCGCAGTCTTTTCACGATGGCGACTCCCACCCGATACGGTCACAACCTGGCAGGAGTCATCAGCCGTTTCCGGCGGTTTAGGGGGGACTCCATCCCTCACAGTGGAGCTCGATAACCCTTTGCGGGGTTATTACTGCGAGCCAGCACTGGTGCGCAATTGCTGGAGTGCTCCTCCCCAGGCGATGAGTTGATCGAGCATTTTGCCTACGGAATCTTCATGTCGCGGATGCGGCTTGAATTGCGTGAAGTTCTCGAAATCGCTGAACAGGTTGAGCATCACCTGGTTGCGGACGGTGGCGATCTGGACCTCGGCCAAGACGAGCCGCAGTTGTTCCACGGCCCGGGCGCCGCCCGCGCTGCCGTAACTCACAAAGCCCGCCGCCTTGTTGTTCCATTCGGCGAACAGGAAATCGACGGCGTTCTTCAGCGCCCCGGGTATGCCGTGGTTGTATTCGGCGGTGACGAACACATAGGCGTCAAAAGAAGCGATCTTGGCTGCCCAACGTTTGGTGTGCTCCTTGGAATACCGGCCCATGGACGGCGGCACGGGCTCATCCAATAGCGGCAGTTTGTAATCCGCGAGGTCGACTAATTCGAACTGGGCGTCCTGGCGGCGGCGAGCAATCTCGAAGACCCATTTTCCCACCGCTTCGCCAACGCGTCCGGGCCGCGTGCTGCCGATAATGACCGCCACGTTCGTCATGCTTTTCTCCTTGGATAGGCCCTGATTCCGTCGGGGGCCACCATACGTGTCACCTCGCACATCTCCTCCGCTAGCGTACCCTTGTGTCCGCCGGAGGACAATCGATCTGGGATGCTGGTAGCCGCGCAAATGGGCCACGGGCGACCATTCCGGGCTGATAGGCGGTAGCGCCGTGGGCACGAAGGCTTCAAAAGGCTCCTCGGCATACACCACTTTGAAAGGGGACTTCTCGATGGACTTGGGGTATCTCAGGCCCTTGTTGGGAAGCGGGCCTACCAAGCCATCCGCTACCGCCCAGGTCCAGACGCCGGAGAGTGTGGTGAGTTCCTCGCGAGCGAGGCTGTGAGCGTCGAGGCTCGCACCGAGCACCTTCTTCAGGTGGCCGGCGCGGATGCGAATCGTGTAGCGGGTGCTCTCCTCGGTTTCCGCCTGGCGCATGAAAAAAGGACTCGCGCCCAATCGGCGTAAGTCCTTATGCTGCTAAACTGCGGGAAACAGGACTTGAACCTGCATGAGGTTACCCTCACTAGGCCCTCAACCTAGCGCGTCTGCCAATTCCGCCATTCCCGCGAAAAATGGTCCGGCAAAGCCGTCCCGTGCATTCTAAACCGGGAATCTGGCCGGAATCCGCTCGAACCTGGAGCGGCTCCCGGCGACCCTGCCACAGAGCTTCAATTTATCCGTTTCTCGGCCGGAGTCAACCGTTTCGCTTGATTATCAGGATCGATCGATCGTCGATTCCCTCCGGCGCCTGGTGCCGCTGGAGCACCTCGCGGGCGATTTGTACCAGCGTCCCCGCTGGTGCGGCACGGTGGCGGAACAACGGCTCGCCCAGGCCGGACTCGCCCAACATCCTGCCCGAAGCGTCTTTGGCGTCTCGAAAACCATCGCTGAATACGGCGAGCGACTCGCCGGGCGCCAAGAGGCAACTGTCCTCAAAATAGGCCGTTTCGGGACTCTCGCCGAGCCGGGTGGCAATTTTCGAAAGCGGCTCCCAACCCTGGTCCGAGATTCGCAGCACCGAGGGGCGCCCCGCGACGGAATAACGAATCCGGCCGCCGGAAGTCTCCACCAATCCGTAGAACATCTCGGCAAACTGATCGCCGGAAGAGCCGGTCCAGAGGGTCGTGTTGACCGCTCCGAGCAGGGCCGCGGCGTCGCGGTGGTACTGCCCGTGGGCCCGTGCGGCCGCTTTGACACTGTTGGCGACAAACGCCGCCGGCAGGCTCTGTTCCATCACGTCGGCCAGTGCTACTGCCAGCAGCCCGTCGGGCAGTGTAAACCAGTCGAAGAAATCGCCGCCGACCGAAGCGGCCTGGGCTGTCCAGCCGGCCAGGTCCCAGCCGTCGATCAGCGGAGCGATCGCCGGCAACTGATTTCGCTGCATCCGCTCGACCGCCGAGAGCTCTCGCTTCAGCTTCGCACCGTCGCTGCCTTCGCGCAACAGCATTTCCCGTTCGAGGTCCGCCGCCAGCCGCCCGGCGATGATCTCGATCAAGTTCGTCTCGTGGTCGCTGAAACTGCGTGACTGGCTGGAGAACATCCAGAGGGTGCCCAGGATCATCGTCGGCGTGCAGACCGGCACGCAGACGGCGGCCGGGAAGTTTTCCGGCGGGTTCCAGCGGGTTTTCAGATCGAGGTCGTCGAGCACGACGGCGTGGCCGAGCATCGCCTCCAGGTCAGCGAGCGCCCCCTGAAGCGGCCGAGCCGGCTCCGAGAGCTTCTGCCGAGGCATGCCCCAGCTCGCTCGGAGCTTCAGGCTGGAGGTGGCGTCGTCGAGCAGGTACAGACCGGCGGCCTGGCAGTCGACCGCCACAGCGCCTCCCTGGAGAACGGATTGCAGCCGCAGCGCAAGGTGACCAGTCTCAGCGGAGTGCGCGACGACCGGAACCCCGGCAGCCAACTCCGCTTCTCGCTGCCAGAGCGCGTGATGGGCGGCGAGCAACTCGGTCAGCATGCCCGCCAAGGCAGACGCCATCGCGCGCACCTGATCCGCGGGGGGGCTCTCGGCCACTGCCTGCCCGGAGCCGACCGGGGTGAGCCTGAGGTGTCCCGGAGGTGTTCCGCATCCCGGGGTGACCGGGGTGGACCACGTCAGGCCGGTCGGCTTGGTCGGTTGTGGCCCCGCCACGTACCGCATTGACCATCCGGTCAGTCTCTCGAACGCCCGCTGAATCTCCGGCAGGCTTCCGATCGCGATCGACTCGGCTCGTTCGGCACGTAGGGATTCCTCACGGTATATACGCAGATGATTCGCAGTTGGTTTGGCCACGAGAGACCCATCGCGTCAAGAAGATTGTCTATTTGTTGCACCCCTCCTTGGCCGAATGCCTT
>JAMOAF010000833.1 GCA_023621895.1 Planctomycetota bacterium | reverse complement strand
CAGAAGATTGACCGGAACTGCCAGTCTCTGTTTCAGGTCTTTGACTCGATTGCACGGGATTCCCCGGCCGGCGAGCAGCAAGCGGCCTCGCTCAATCAGCTCCATGGTCTGGCTGCCAACGGAATCCTCCAGCCGGCGCAGGAACTGCTTCGACTTACCCGGCAAGGGATGCTTCAGGCCAGCCAGCGAAATCAGACTTTGGCCGACCGAATGGGGATGGGATTGCTGCTGCTGGGGATCTGTGGGGCTGTTTCCGGCCTGGTGGCCGGTTACGGCATTGCCCGCGGAATTCACCGCTCGCTGGCCCAACTGACGGTCCCGGTTCGAGACGCCACCGGTCGGCTCAACGAAGTGGTTGGTCCGGTAACGGTGTCGGCCGGCGAGTCTTTCGAGGAATTGGAGACGTCGCTCCAAGCGATGGCGGATCGCATCGGCGAGGTGGTCCGGCGGTTGCAGGAGAGCCAGCTTGCGGCCACTCGCGCCCAGCAAATGGCCGCCATGGGGCAATTGGCCGCCGGACTGGCGCACGAGCTTCGGAATCCGCTGACTTCGATGAAGATGCTGGTCCAGGCGAGTGAGGACGGCGCGGAGGCGGTCCAGTTGGATACCCAGGACCTGGTCGTGCTCCGCGAGGAGATCGATCGGCTTGAGAGAACGATCCAGGTTTTCCTCGACTATGCGCGACCTCCGACGCTTCAAAAACGCCCGGTGGTGCTGCGAGAGGTTCTCGCGCAGACCGTAGAGTTTCTCGCTCCCCGCGCGCGGCAGCTTGGAATCCACGTCGACGTCGAGTTGCCGGAGCAGGTGGTCCAGATCGAAGCAGACGCGGGCGAGATTCGCCAAGTCCTGCTGAATTTGCTTTTGAATGCCTTTGAGGCCTCGGTCAAGGGCGACACGGTATCGGCGCGACTCACGTGTGAGCCGCGGGAGAGGCGCCGCGGCCGAGCTGCGGGCGGCCTGGCGGACGCCGCGTGGATGCGACTGGAAGTTGCGGACCGGGGGCCGGGACTTCCCGCCGATCTCGGTGATCGCATCTTCGAACCGTTCGTGAGCACGAAGGATGCCGGAACCGGCTTGGGCCTTCCGATATGCAGAAGGATTGTCGAAGAGCATGGTGGGGAGCTGTTTGCCGTGGATCGCCAGGGAGGCGGGGCGGTTTTCGTCGTTCGTTTGCCGATTGCCTCCTCCGTACCTCGTCACTGAATCGCGAGCCGCACCGGGGCTCGGGGAGATGGGACATGCCCACGCTGCTGATCGTTGACGACGAGCCGAACGTTGTCTATTCCCTCAAGAAACGCCTGAAATCGGATTCCCTGGATGTCATTACCGCATCGACGGCCAGGGAGGGAATCGAGATGGTGATCGAACGCAACCCGGACGCCGTTCTTCTGGATGTCCGCCTTCCCGACATGTCGGGGCTGGACGCTTTCGAGGTAATTCGCGAGCACGATTCGCGTTTGCCCGTGATCGTCATTACAGCCCACGCCACCACGGAGACCGCGATCGAAGCCATGAAGCGCGGCGCTTTCGAATATCTCCTCAAGCCGCTCGATCTGCCGGAGCTGCGAGAGATCGTCTCCAGGGCGATTCACCTGGGGAGTCTGAGCCGCGTTCCGGCCGTTTTTGGGGAGGAAGGGCCCGCCGATGCGGCGGCCGATCGAATCGTCGGGCTCTCGGCGCCAATGCAGGCCGTCTACAAGAATATCGGCCGTGTCGCTCCGCAAGACGTCAACGTGCTCATTTTGGGCGAGAGTGGCACGGGGAAGGAGCTTGTCGCCCGGGCGATCTATTCCCACAGCCAACGCAGCAAGAAGCCCTTTCTGGCAATCAACTGCGCAGCCATCCCCGAATCGCTGCTGGAGAGCGAACTATTTGGTCACGAGCGAGGCGCCTTCACCGGAGCCGACCGGCGGCGGATCGGCAAGTTCGAGCAGGCCGATCACGGGACCATCTTCCTCGACGAGATCGGCGACATGTCGCTTGCCACGCAGGCGAAGATTCTCCGGCTCCTCCAGGACGGCCGGTTCGAACGCGTCGGTGGGAACGAGACAATCAGCACGGACGTGCGGATCATCGCCGCCACGAACCAAGACCTGGAGGGTCTCGTCTCCCAAGGACGGTTTCGAGAGGACTTGTACTACCGCTTGAAGGTCTTTGGGATTCAGCTTCCGCCGTTGAGGAAGCGGATGGACGATCTGCCGCTTCTGGTCGACCACTTCGCAAGACTCGCCAGCCGCGAGCTGAACAAACCGATCCGTACCGCTCCTCCCGAAACCATGGAAATCCTCAAGGCATACGACTGGCCGGGCAACGTTCGGGAGTTGCAGAGCGCCATCAAGTACGCGTTCGTTCAAGCAACGGGAGACGTCCTCGCACCTGACTGGCTTCCTGAGAACGTGAAGCGCGGCTCTTCCCCGGACCTCCGCGATTCTCAATCGGAGACGGCGGCGAAAATACTGGACGTGGCGGCCCTCGCCGACCGGCTTGTGCACGCCGGCAGCAACGACGTGTATCGCCAGGTCCATGCGGAGGTCGACCGCATCCTGCTGCGCCGAATTCTGGACCATTTTGAAGACAACCAGGTGTTGGCCAGCCAGAGCCTCGGCATCTCACGGACTACCTTGCGCAGCAAGGTCGCGCTGCTTGAAGTGGAACGAGGTGAAAACCGCAGCCGCGCCTCCCGCTGAGCGAGAAAGCGGGGCAGTTGCACTCAGCCCGCGGCCGCCCATCCTGGCGCCCGCGGGACTGCCCGGCCTTGAGCCCAGTTCTCCCAGTGCTCTCCTCGCCACGTGCGTCGGCGTCTCACCGGCATCGCCATCTCCTCCGATCCGGCGCGACTGCGACTGCTGCCGGCCACGACCGATCTCAGGCGATCGGCGCTAGCTCTTCCACCTTGTCGAGCAAATCGACAATGTCGAACGGTTTGTCGAACATCGCGGCCGCGCCCAGGCGAGTCGCTTCGGCGTGCGTGTCCTCGTCGCCGAATGCCGTAATCAGAATCACGGGCGGGAAATGTTCAAACAACTGGACTCCCTCCAGGATGCTCATTCCATTCACGCCGGGCATCCGGATGTCGGAAATGATCAGGGCGAAATTCTCCGGCTCTTTGCAGGTTACCGCTGACGATAGCAGCAGCGAACTGAGCCGCTCCAAGACTCTCAGCCCGTCGA
>JAMOAF010000207.1 GCA_023621895.1 Planctomycetota bacterium | reverse complement strand
CGTTTCGATTCGGGCGGAGTTGCTTGCCGGTGACGCGAAAGACTTCATCGACCGCCTCCTGTTCTTGAAGTTCGCCCACGTACCGACGCACCATGAAGACACTCCCATCTGTTCAGTGAATGAAAGGTGATAAACCATCCGGATCGAATACTGGATTCTAGGGGTGCGGGCAAATTCCCACAAGTAGCGGACGTTTCATGCCCCCCGAGGACAACGAAGGCCCCGAATTGTCCGCCCAGCCGCCGGTTTTCGGGCTCTCCCCCGTCCGGGGTCGCAACCACTGCACTTTCAGACTCGCCCCGCCTCCTTTAGAATGCTGGTTTTGCTGAATTCACCTGGTTCCCAAGCTCCAGCTTGGGAACAGGGTAAGAGAATCAACACGTTCATCATTCCAGGCGCCGCCTGGCGGTGCGCACGGCCGAGCGTTCCCAAGCCGGAGCTTGGGAACGAGGTAAAAACTGAACCCTGAACCCTGAACCCTGAACCCTCTACCCGAACCCTGCCCATGTACTGGTCGCGAACGTTCATACCCACGATGAAGGAAACGCCCGAAGGGGCGGAGATTCCCAGCCACGTCCTGATGCTGCGAGCCGGCCTGATCTCCCAGGTGATGGCCGGGGCCTACACGTACCTGCCGCTGGGCCTGCGGTCGCTGACCAAGGCGGCCCAGATCGTCCGCGAGGAGATGGACCGGGCCGGGGCCGTCGAGTTGATCATGCCCGCCATGTCGCCAATCTCGCTCTGGGAACAGACGGGACGGATCGAGGCGTTTGGCAACGTGCTCGTCAAGTTTGACCTGCTGCGGCCCGGGCGGAAGGTCCGGGTTGTGCTCGGCCCCACGCACGAGGAGATCATCACCGAACTGGTGAGCCGGCACATCTCCAGCTACCGGCAGATGCCGATCACGCTCTACCAGATCCAGACCAAGTTCCGCAACGAGGAGCGGCCGCGGTTCGGCGTCTTGCGCACCAGCGAATTCCTCATGAAGGACGCTTACAGCTTCGATACCGACGTCGAGTCGCTCGGCAAGAGCTACGACGCGATGTACAAGGCCTACTGCCGGATTTTCGAGCGCTGCGGGGTCTCTTACCTGCCGGTGGAGGCCGAAAGCGGGCCGATCGGCGGCGACGCCAGCCACGAGTTCATGATCCCTTCGGAAAATGGGGAAGACTCGGTCGTCCACTGCCCGGATTGCGGGTATGCCGCCAACACGGAAAAGGCCGAGATCGGCGCGCGGGGAACCGAGCGGCCGGCGGCCGAGCTGGCCGAGATCAACAAGGTCGCCACGCCCGGGGCGGCGACGATCGACCAGGTGAGCGCGTTCTTGAAATGCCGCCCGGAAGACCTGATCAAAACGCTGATCTACGAGGCCGACGGCAAGCCGGTGGCGGTGCTGGTTCGCGGGGACCGCGAGGCCAACGAGAACAAGGTCCGCCGCCTCGTCGGCGCCGCGCGGCTCGAACTGGCCTCGCCCGGCGTGATCGAGCGGGTGACCGGCGCGCCGGTCGGATTTGCCGGCCCCGTGGGGATGGCCGAGAAAATCCCCATCTACGCCGATAGCGACGTGGCGGCAATGGCCAACGGGGTGACCGGGGCCAACGCGGCCGACGCCCACCTGACGGGCGTGAACCCGGGGCGCGACTTCGAGCCCGAGCAGTATGGCGATTTGCGCAACGCCGTAGAGGGCGATCCCTGCCCGCGGTGCTCGAGCAGACTTACGATCCGCCAGGCGATCGAGGTGGGCCATGTTTTCAAGCTCGGCACGAAATACTCCGAGGCCCTCGGCGCTCGGTTTCTCGACGCCAAGGAGCAGCTCCACCCGATCATCATGGGCTGCTACGGGATCGGGGTGGCGCGGATTCTGGCCGGCTTGATCGAGACCAGCTACGACAAGGCGGGCATCGTCTGGCCCGTCGCCCTGGCGCCTTACGAAGTCGTGCTCGTGCCGATGCAGGTCAAGGACGAAGAGACGATGAAAGTGGCCCACGCGCTGCACGACCAGCTCGCGGCGGCCGGCGTCGACGTGCTCGTTGACGACCGCGACGCTCGGGCGGGGGTCAAGTTCAACGACGCGGACCTGGTGGGCTTCCCGCTCCGCGTGGTGATTGGCTCGCGGGGGCTCAAGGAAGGCAAGGTGGAGGTCAAATGGCGCTGGGACGCGGCCGCCGAGATGATCGACCTGGAAGGCGCCGCCGCCGCGATCGCCCGTTTGATCGCCGAGGAGAAGAAAACGGCGGCGCGGTTCAAGGGCCGCGGGCGCTGAGCAGGCGTCCGGCAATTCCTGATTGTGCCGTGAGATATCACGAGCCAGACGGCGGCAGAAAAGATCGAACGAGGCGGGCGACCCGACCGGCCTCGTCCGGGCCGGTGAAGATCCGCTTGGGTATCGACATCAGAACGAACGCTTTGCGCACGAGGAAGATGTAGTCGTCGGTCTCCGCCGCTTCTTCGACGGCTTGCCAGCGGCGCAATACATCTGCGGCAGGCGTGGTCGTGATGAGACCGTCGGGGCCGATCGTCACCTGCATCCTCGAGAGCCATTCTTCGGGATCACTCGATATCAATTTGGCAAGACCGCCGGATAATCGCCCGAGGACGAAAAAAAGGATGAAGCCGATCAGCAGTCCTGCCACCACGCTGAACAGGCCAATCATCAGCCAGTCGCTGATTCGGCCGACCGCCGGTGAGACTCGCGTGGCAACAACGAAGAGAATCACCAGGACGATGATGGAAACGAGCCACACGGGATGTAGTGGTCGCGTCTGTTTTCCCGCCGCGCTCTGACGCTTGGCAAGAAACTGTTGCGCCGCCTCGTAATCCTCGACGGATGGTTGAAAGGCGAATGTGACGCAGTTGTCTCCCCAGACCGCCCGATCGGCGGATTCGTACGGTTCAGCCGGCGGAACCGGTGGCGCCGGTGAGGCGTACGGGTTCTCAAACGGTGGTTGTTGGTCCATGTTTCGAACATTCTCGCAAATGCCAACGTCGGGAATTTCGCTGGGACGTCAGCGATTGTCCGCGTTTTCGCAAAAGCCCTACGCGACTGACCCGGATTAGTCATGAGCCGATCGTTAACCCGAAGCGTAAGCGAGGACGGCTAAACAAGTTGTCCTCGCTTACGCTTCGGGTTACAACGGCGTGAATTGTCGATACACCCCCGGCAAGTAAACGGT
>JAMOAF010000604.1 GCA_023621895.1 Planctomycetota bacterium | reverse complement strand
AGTGCTGGAAGCTATGTTGCACTTCGTCCGCATCGTAGGCGAAGCGAAAGAAGATGCCTTGACCGGCAGGATCAGCAGCATCAAGATTCACGACATCGAGCGTCTGGAGGATCGCGAGGACGAAGCCGCCGAACTGTTGCCACAGGGAACTCCGATCACGCACGCCTTTTGGGAGTCCCCAACCCTCGAAGAACTGTCGCAAGCACAGAACGTCCAGCCGATTGCAGATGCGCGGGTGCTTTTCGGCACATGGCCAGGAGATGTCAACGACGGATTTGAGGCCGCGATTGACGAGTTGCGGCATTTGCGCAATAGGGTAGGGTGAGTGCCATGAGCCGTGCGCAAATCGTGCTCGAGGCTCGAAGTCATCAGTGGAAGACTGCCCCGCGACAACCCGTAGCCGTGAGCCGATGTGCCGAGTGCATCCTGTCCTGGGTGTCCGCACGATCCCGGGGAATCTGGCCGTAGCTCGGGGTGCGGACAAGGGCTTCGCCATGCCCCGTGCGGCGCATCGCCAGCCTGGATCGACGCTCCCCGGGGGCGCTCTAGACACCGCATAGCCCCCACGGCAGGGGAATGGCGGCTCCGCCCAGTCCATGCGATCATATGGACCGGGCCGGTAACCGGCCTGGCCGGCGATTGTGGCGGCCGAGGTTGTCCCGGGCAAAAGGGGCAAGGCCATGTTCGGTCGTGGGGGACCTCGTTGTGGAACCTTGGCGGGAGCGGTGCAGGTGCTCCTGCTGGTTGGATTTGCACGCGCCGACACCCTCGCCGATTTTCAGCGACTCTCGCAGCAGTTCGCCCGGCAATTCGATGCCGGCGAATACCAGCAGGCCGAGCAGACCGCTCTCGCGCTTCGGGGGCTGGCCGAGGGACCGCTTCGCCGCGCGCCGGTCGCGCTGGGACGCGCCCTGGGGATGCAAGCGCGGGTGGTTGCCCGCCAAGGACGCCACGAAGAAGCCGAGCGGCTTTACCAGCAGGCGATCGCCGTGCTCGATGGCTCGGGCGCATCGGGACAGTCCGACCTGGGGATCGTTCTCAACAGTCTTGGGGACCTCTACCGGCAGCTCGCGCGCTACGGCCAGGCCGAGCCGGCCTACCGCCGGGCGCTGGAGGTCTGGGAGAAGCAACTCGGCCCCGCGCACCAAAACGTGGCCGCGGCCGTCTACAACCTCGCGGCGGTCAACCATGCCATGGGACGCTACGCCGAGGCCGAGCCGCTCGCGCGCCGCGCTTTGGAGATCGACGTCAAGCTGCACGGCCCCGAACACTTCGACGTTGCCTCCTGCCTGAGCCTGATCGGCACACTCTATCACGAGCAAGGCCGCGACGACGAAGCGGAGCCGATGTACCAGCGGGCCCTGGCCATCCAGGAGAAGGCACTCGGCCCGCAACACCCTCACGTGGCCGACACGCTGCATAACATGGTGCGCGTGCAGCAGGACCGGGGACGCTACGCCGAGGCCGAACGGCTGGCCCGCCGGGCGCTCGAGATCCGCCGCCGGTCCCTCCCGGCCGATCACCCCGACGTGGCCGACAGCCTGCACCTGCTGGCGGGGCTGCTCAACCGGCAGGGGCGGCACGACGAGGCGGTTCCGTTCTGCCGAGACGCCCTTGTGATCCGCATGCGGCGCTACGGCATGGATCACGGGGACGTAGCCGATAGCCTGGCCGAAATGGCCAACCTCTACGATTCCCAGGGACGCCATGCCGAAGAGGAGGCCTTTCTCGACCAGGCACTGCAAATCCGCCGCAAGGTCTTTGGGGAGGATCACCCCAAGGTGGCGGCGTCGCTGGGCAGCCTGGCCCTGATGTACGAAGCGTTGGGCCGGCCGGCCGAGGCGGAGCGCGCCTGCCGCGAGGCCCTCGAGATCCGCGAGCGGCGCCTCGGCCGCGACCACCCGGACGTGGCCAACACGCTGCACAACCTGGCTTCGCTGCTGGCCTCTTCGGGCCGGTACGAAGAAGCCGAAGAGCTGCTCGATCGGGCGATGCGGATCGAAGAAAAGTCGGCCGCGCGCTCCGAGGCCCGGTGCCGCAGCCACTTCCTTAAGGCCGACCTGGCGTGGCGAACCGGCCGGAAGGAAGCGGCCGTCGAGCTTCTCGAGCGGGCGATGGACTTTGCCGAGGAGCAGCGGGGTTATGGCTCCGGCAGCGAGTGGCAGCGGGCCCAGCTCTTCGCGAAAATGACCGACGTCTTCGAGCGGATGGTAGCGTGGCAGAGCGAGCTGGGCGGCGCGGCCGAGGCCTTTTCCGCGATCGAGCGGAGCCGCGCCCGGTCGCTGCTGGACCAGATGGCCACCCAGGGCGTCGATCTGCTGGCCGGGCTGCCCAAGGCGCAAGCGGACCAGCTCCGCCAGCGCGAACAGGAGGCCCAGCGCGAGGTGGCGACTTGGGAGAAACAGCTCCGGGTGCTGGCGGACCGCGGAGACCTTGCTTCTGACCAGCGCGATCGCGAGCTGGAGTCTCTGGCCGTCAAACTGGGCCAGGCCCGCCGCGATTACGTGGCGGCATACAGCGACCTCCGCAATGCCAGCCCGGCGTGCCGGCTGACCCGGGGCGAGCGGATCGGGCCCGCCTCGCTCGACGCGATTTCCTCTTGGACGGCCGAGCGCAACGCACTCTGGCTGGAGTACCTGCTGGGCGCGGAAGGCGCCTACGTGGTGGTCGTCCCCTCCCAGGGGTCGGCGCGGATCGAGCGGCTGTCGATCGGCGAGAACCAGGCCGCTGCGCTCGGCGTCGATGCCGGCCCGCTGACGGCTGGGCGGTTGGGGCGCGCACTGGCCAACGAAGAGGGAACCGGTGTGCTCAGTCAGGTCTCAACAGCGGGCGACGCGGAACGTGCCCGGCTGGCCGCGCCCGGCCTGGCCGCGCTCTGGGAGGTGCTTGTGCCCGCGGCCGAGCGAGAAGCCCTCACGCGGGGGAAGATCGAGCATCTCGTGGTCGTGCCCGACGGGCCGCTGGCCCTATTGCCGCTTGAGACGCTCGTGGTCGCCGCCGGCGGCGGCGAGCCGCGGTATCTGCTCGACGCCGGGCCGCCGATCACCTACGCCCCCTCGGCCACGATTCTGCGGAATCTCGAAGAGCGCAAACCGGGCTCGACCGGCACTGCGAGGCTCCTGTCGGTGGGCGATCCGCAATACGAGGCTTCGCCGCCGGGCGGGGCGGGCGAGGC
>JAMOAF010000825.1 GCA_023621895.1 Planctomycetota bacterium | reverse complement strand
GTGGTCCATTTCAGAAATGATGTCAGGGTTCCTTCAATGATGTAGGTTGGGCGTTCCCGCCCGACAAAGAACGACGGGCAGGAATGCCCATCCTACCAATGAGCTTGCACGATCCTCAATCTCGCCGCACCGCCAGGTCTCCGGGGCTTGAATCCGTATCTCCCGATCACGGTCCACTACCGCCATCTTCCGCCGAGTTCGTATCGCTCTCGAGCGATATGCTGCAGCGATTGCGCGACATCAAAGGAACCGCTCTCGACGGGCGCAAGGAACCTTGACATCATTTCTGAAATGGACCACTAAGATGGCGGCGCGTCCCGCCCACAGTTTTCAAGAAAACCTGGAGCCACCCATGAGAATTGCAGACTCGATCATGCCGAGCGCGCCGGCGCTCTTGTTGTTCGTTGGATTGGTCCTCGCGCCGGCCGCCGTTGTTTCCGCCGATGCCCCGCAATTCGTCGAGTTGTTCAATGGCCGCGACCTGACCGGTTGGGTGAACGTCAACACGGAGCCCGATACATGGACCGTCAAGGACGGCCTGCTGGTGTGCAGCGGCAAACCGATCGGCGTGATGCGCTCGGAGAAGCAGTACGAGAACTTCATCCTGCACATCGAGTGGCGCCACATGCAGGCCGGCGGCAACTCCGGCGTATTCGTATGGAGCGAGGGTTTCGTGCCCCCGGGGCGCAGCCTGCCCAAGGGAATGGAGGTGCAGATGCTGGAGCTCGATTGGGTCAACCTGCACCGGACGAAGGACGGCGAGCCCCAACACATCGGCTATATCTCCGGCGAGCTGTTCGGCGCTAATGGTCTGACCGCCACGCCGGACAATCCGCGCGGCAGCCGCAGCATGTCGCGGGAGTTGCGCTGCAAGGGAAAAGGCGAGTGGAATGCATACGACGTTGTCTGCGTCGACGGCACGGTAAAACTGGCGATCAACGGCATGTTCGTCAATTCAATCCGCGATTCCTCGGTTCGCAAGGGTTACCTCTGCCTGGAATCCGAAGGTTCGGAAATCCACTTCCGCAATATCCGCATCCTTGAATTGCCGCCCGGCATCACGACCGAAGAGCAGGCGGCGAAGCTGATCCAGTAGCCGCTGCGCCGCGGCCCGCTCTGCGCGTACAGCCGCGCGGCGGCGGGCAACGGGGACGCAAGCGGCCCGGCCCCGCGCCGGTTCGCCTATTCGATCCCGTAGTTCTGCAACTTCTTGCGCAGCGTCGTGCGGTGCAGCCCGAGCCGGCGGGCGGCCGTCGCGCACTGCCCCTGGAAATGGGCCATCGACGCTTGCAGAAACGGCGGTTCGACCAGGCCGAGAAGCCGGCCGTAGAGATCGCCCGACGCTGAGCCAGAGGCGAGCTGCGCCTCCGCCCATTGGCGAACCAGCTCCGCCAGGGCGTCTTCGCAGATCATCGCCGCGGTTGTCGCCGACGGGGCGGGCGGCGGAAGGTGCTCAGCGGCGATCACGCCGCCGCGCGCCAGGATCGTCGCGTGCTCGATCGCGTTGCGCAGCTCGCGGACATTCCCATGCCAGGGCAGCCGCTCAAGTTCCGCCAGCGCCTCGGGCGGCAGGCGCGGCGGCACGCCGCCCGAGGCGTTGGCGAGCAGGCTGAGAAAATGCTCGGCCAAGGGGCGGATGTCCTCGCGGCGGTCTCGGAGCGGTGGAATCTTGATCTCGAACGTCACGAGGCGGAAATAAAGGTCATGCCGGAAGCGGCCGCTTGCGACCATTTCGGGCAGGTTCTGGTGCGTAGCGGAAATCAGGCGGAAGTCGCTCTTGATCGGCTGGTTCGACCCGACCGGCAGGACTTCCCCCTGCTCCAGCGCGCGGAGCAGCTTAACCTGGATCGGCAGCGGGATGTCGCCCACCTCGTCGAGGAAGATCGTGCCGCCGTGGGCCTGCGCGAGCAACCCGCGGCGCGGCTCGTCGGCGCCGGTGAATGCGCCGCGAACATGGCCGAACAGCTCGCTTTCGGCGAGTGCCGGACTGAGCGCGGCAATGTTCACGGCCACGAACGGGCCCTCGTGGCGCCGGCTGTGGCGGTGGATTGCCCGCGCGGCCAACTCCTTGCCCGTCCCGCTCTCGCCGTACAGGTGCACGCAGGCGTCGGAAGCGGCCACCAGGGCGATCCGCTTGAACACCTCCTGGATCGCGGGCGAGACTCCCACGAGGGATTCCTCGCGGGCGGCGCTCGGCGGAGCCGTTTCCAACGGCGTCCGGGAACTGGCCAAGGCGCGGCTGATCGCGCGCTCGGCCGTCTGCAAATCGAACGGCTTGATCAGGTAGTCGAAGGCGCCGTTTCGCACCGCCGCGACGGCCGTGGAAAGCTCCCCGTAGGCAGTGATCACGACGATCGGCACGCGCCCGAGCAGTTCGCGGAATCGCGGCATCGCCTCCAGGCCGCTGATGCCCGGCAGCCGCACGTCGAGCACGACCGCCTGGGGAGGCGTTCGGCGCGCGGCCTCCAGGCCCGCCTCGGCCGACGCCGCTGTCAGCGCCTCGTGGCCCATCTCCCGCACCAGTTCCGCCAGGCCCCAGCAAATAGCCTGCTCGTCGTCGACGATCAACACAAGACTCATGGTTCTGTCCGGCTTTGAAAATCGTTCTCAGGCTGGCACAATCGGGGCAGCCGGACGATGAAGCTCGTGATTTCATCGCGCCGCTCCCAGTGGATCGAGCCGCCATGTGCCTCGGCAATCTGGCGCGACAGGTAGAGCCCCAGGCCGGTTCCTTCCGGCTTCTCCGAAACGAACGGCTCGAACATCCGGTCGCGGAGCGCCGGATCGGGGCCCGGCCCCGAGTCGCTCACCCGCACCTCGACGTTGCCATTGTCCAGCGCCTCCACCTCGAGAACCACCCGCGAGTCGGCCGCGGCCGCGACGGCTTCCATCGCGTTCAGGAGAAGGTTCAGCACCAGTTCGCGGAGCGAGCCCGGCTCTCCTCGCAGGAAGACGGCCTCTTGGGGCAATTCCGTCTCCAGGCGAATCCGCGCATGGTCAAACGCCGGGCGGACAAGGCCGAGCGCCTCGGTGACGACCTGGTTCAGGTCGACGGTCCCCATGGACACGGCGGTCTTCTGGCCCAGATGGAGGAACCGCTCGACGTACGACTCCATCAAGGCCAGTTCGTGGAGCGCCGTGTTCAGCGATTCGGAATCGGCCGCATCCGGATTCCTCC
>JAMOAF010000045.1 GCA_023621895.1 Planctomycetota bacterium | reverse complement strand
TCGACATTCCCCCTCCGACATTCTTTCGACATTTGACTTTCGACATTCGACATTCTCACCCTCTGCCTCTTAACCAACCACCAAAAACTGAACCCTGAACCCCGAACCCTGAACCCTGCATTCCGTGAAACCCACCCCCAGCCACCCCCGCCGCTCCTTCCTGCTGCCGCTCGCGGTCGCCCTGATCGTCGGCCTGACGATCCTCTCCGGCTACGTCCAGGGCAAGATGTCTCGCCGCTGGGGCATCTCGCTCGACCTGGTCGCGATGGGAAAGGCCTTGGACAAGTTCCCCGACAAGATCGGCCCCTGGCAGCTCGTTTCGACCGACAAACTAACCGACGTGGTCGCCGGCGTCCTCGAATGCACCGGCTACGCGCTCCGCAACTACGCCAACTCGGAGACCGGGGAAACGGTCAGCATCGGTCTCCTCATCGGACCCTCCGGACCGATGTCGGTGCACACGCCCGACATCTGCTACTCCTCTCAGGCTTACGACAAGCTCGACGAGCCGAAGCAAGTCGCAATCGCCGGCGCAAACGGCGAGCAGGGCCAGTTCTGGGCCCAGACCTTCAAGGCCAAGAGCCTCGAAGGCGAACTGCTCCGCGTCTACCACGCCTGGCGAGCGGGCGGCGCGTGGCAGGCCTTCGAGGGCGGCCGATTCGAAACGGCCCGCTATCCATATCTCTACAAGGTCCAAGTGGCCGCCCCGCTCGCCGACCCCGCTTCCGACAACGATCCCGCACAAAGCTTTCTCCGCGATTTTCTCACCGTGGCAAAGAACGAACTCAAGGAACTGTAATCCACTGACTGCCCTCCTTGAGCTTGCTTGTAAATCCACTCCGCAACACCTCTTGATTCCGCTCCAAAGTCGCCGCAATAGGATTGCACAAAGGGCCAGCACGATGACACAGCTCAGTAACACGATCGCAACGCAGGTCGGCGCCGACACCGTCGAAATCGAAGCCCGGCCGGCCGGAGTCCGCACCTCCGCCGAGCCCGCCGGCTGCTTCCACTGGAAAGAACGGACCGACCCGATCCTCGCCGCCATCCTCCTCATCCCCGGGCTGCCGCTGATCGGCATCCTCGTCGCCCTCATCCGCCTCACGTCCAAGGGCCCCGGCATCTTCCGCCAGCGGCGCGTCGGCAAGCACGGCCGGCCATTCACCATGTACAAGCTGCGGACCATGGCCCACAACGCCGAAGCCGGTACCGGCCCGGTCTGGACCCAGTCGGGCGACCCCCGCGTCACCTGGCTCGGGCGCGTCCTCCGCAAGCTGCACCTCGACGAGCTGCCCCAGCTCTTCAATATCCTCAAGGGCGAAATGGCACTCATCGGCCCCCGCCCCGAGCGGCCCGAATTCGTCGAAATCCTCGCCGAGCTCGTCCCCGGCTATGCCGAACGGCTCGCCGTCCGCCCCGGCGTCACCGGCCTGGCCCAGATCAACCTCCCGCCCGACTCCGACCTGCTCAGCGTCTGGCGAAAACTCCAGCTCGACCTCGAATACATCGAGACCGCCGGCTTCTTCCTCGACATGCGGATGTTCCTCTGCACCAGCGTCCGGCTCCTGGCCCTGCCCGGCAACGTCGTCATGTGGTTCTTCTGCGTCCGCCGCGACCCGCCCGACATGCCCACCGACATCGAATGGATTCTCACCGCCAACGGCAACAACCTGAAACCCGCCGCCCCCAGCGGCAACGGCAACGGCCACGACCCCGCCCCCGCCGCCGCCCAGGTGAACAAACCGCGCTGAATCAGCGGTCGGCAATGAGGAATGTCGAAAGTCAAATGTCGAAATAATCACGAAGCACAAATCCCGATTACGCAGCGCTAAAATATTCCTCGGCATTCGACATTCCTCATTCGACATTCCTCATTCCCCCTCCCTGGTTCCCAAGCTCCAGCTTGGGAACGAGCCGGAAGATGGTGCTCGGCAGCACCAAAGACCGAGCGCCAAAAACTGAACCCTGAACCCTTGACACCGCCCCCGCCGCCGCCCAGGTGAACAAACCGCGCTGAATCAGCGGTCGGGAATGACGAATATCGAAAGTCAAATGTCGAAATAATCACGAAGCACAAATCCCAAATACGCAGCGCTAAAACATTCCTCGACATTCGACATTCCTCATTCTTTCGACATTTGACTTTCGACATTCCTCATTCCTGACCCCTTCCCGCTGATAGCTGATGGCTCCTCCCCCCAACGCCTTCACCGTCGACCTCGAAGACTACTTCCAAGTCTCCGCGTTCGACCGCGCGGTCAGCCGCGACCAGTGGCCTTCGTTCGACCGCCGCGTCGTCGCCAACACCCGGCGGATGCTCGACCTCCTCGACCGCCACGCCGTCCGCGCCACCTTTTTCGTCCTCGGCTGGATCGCCGAGCGCGAGCCCGACCTCGTCCGCGAGGTCCGCGCCCGCGGGCATGAAATCGCCTCCCACGGCTACGAACACCGCCTCGTTTACGATCAATCGCCCGACGCGTTCCGCCGCGACGTCCGCCGTTCGCGCGACCTGCTCGAGCGTCTCACCGGCTCGCCAGTCGTCGCCTACCGCGCCCCCAGCTTCTCGATCACGAAAAAATCGCTCTGGGCGCTCGAAATCCTCGCCGAGGAGGGTTTTCGCATCGACGCCAGCATCTTCCCCATCTACCACGATCGCTACGGCATCCCCGGCGCCAACCCGGCCATCCACAAAATCGCTACCCGCCGCCACCCGCTTTGGGAAATCCCCGGCTCGACCGTCCGCGTCGGGCGGCTGAACCTCCCCGTCGGCGGCGGCGGCTACCTCCGCCTCTATCCCTTCCCCCTCACGCTCCGCCTCCTGGCGCGCATCAACCGCAAGCACGGCCGCCCGTTCATCCTCTACGTCCACCCCTGGGAGCTCGACCCCGGCCAGCCGCGCATCAACACCGGCTCCCGCCTGACCCATTTCCGCCACTACCGCAACCTGAACAAAACCGAGCCCCGCCTCGACGCGCTATTAACCCGCTTCCCCTTCGCCCCCCTAAGCGACATCCTCCCCGCGGGCAATGGTCAGACGTCGGAAATGTCGAATGCCGAAATTCAAATGACGAAATAATGACGAAGCCCAAAGTCTGAAAAGCTCCGTCGCCATACGACATTCATTCGACATTCCCCCTTCGTCATTCTCTCGACATTTGACTTTCGACATTCGACATTCC
>JAMOAF010000595.1 GCA_023621895.1 Planctomycetota bacterium | reverse complement strand
GGTGCTGCGTTCCCAAGCTGGAGCTTGGGAACCAGGAGAAGCTTGGGAACCAGGACATAAACACGGCCGTTGTCGATCGGTCAGCATCAACCTTATCCAGGAGGATATCCATGCGACTTTGCATCATCTTGGGGCTGTCTGGCTGCTTGGCGGCCTTGGCTTCTCCCACGATTGCCGCCGAGGCGGCCGTGAAGGTCGAGAATGACTATGCAGCGATCGGCGTCGATGCCGCCGGGCAGAATTTGCGATTTCTCGACCGCTCAAGCGGCGTCAACTACTGCCGCGCCGGCTCGCCCGGGCCGTTTTCCCGTGTGAAGATCGGCGGCCAGACGTTTGCGGCCACGGAGGCGGCCAGCGAGGGCGAGCGGGTAACGCTGCGGTTTGGCGCAAGCGGCGCCAGCGCCGTGCTCAAGATCGAAGCGCGGCCGCGATACTTCGTTGTCGAGGTTCTTTCCACAAGCGGGCACGAGATCGAGGAGCTGGCCTTCGTGGACCTGCCGCTGACGCTGAGCGGGGCCGAGGACGAACCGTTTGCCGCCTGCGCGCTGGCGCTGAATCTCCAGACCCGGGTCAGGACGATTCCGCAGGCGACCTCGCATCTCTGGGCGGCGTGCTATCCTCGCTTCGGGCTGGCCGGAGCGAAAGTGGCCCTGATCGGCTGCCCGTATCGAGAGCTTCGCAAGGTCATGCAGGAGGCGGTGGCGGCGGCCGACGACTTGCCCCACTCGCCGATCGGCGGCCCCTGGGCCCTGGATGGGCCGGACAATTACGGTTCCTATCTTTTCGACTTCGGCAACCTGACCGAGGCGACGGTCGACTCGTGGATCGACCTGGCCAAGAGGCTTGCCGTCACGCAGATCGATTTTCACGGTGGGCGGTCCTTTCGCTTCGGCGATTTCCAGCCCGCCGCCGACCTCTACCCCAACGGCGCGGCGAGCATGAAGGCCGTGATCGACAAGCTCCATGCGGCCGGCATCCGGGCGGGGCTCCACACGTACGCGATGTTCATCGACAAGAAGTCGCCCTTGGTCACGCCGGTTCCCGATTCGCGGCTGGGTAAGCGCGCCACGTTCACCTTGGCGGCGGACCTGGCCGCGGACGCCAAGGAAGTCCCCGTCGTTGAGCCGACCGCGGGGATGTCGACGATCACCGGTTTCGGCATCCGAAACAGCGTCACGCTACAGATCGACGATGAGCTGATCACTTACGCGGGGGTCTCCAAGGAGCCGCCCTACGCGCTGACCAAGTGCACCCGGGGCGCCTGCGGGACGAAGGCCGCGGCCCATAAAAAGAACGCGCCGGTGCATCATCTGCGGGAGTGTTTCGGCCTGTTCGTGCCCGACGGAGATTCCACGCTGTTTGAAGAAGTCGCCGCAAAGACGGCCGATCTCTACAACCGGGCCGGCTTTGACATGATCTATCTCGACGCGCTCGACGGCGGCGATGCGGTGGCCGGGCGGGAGAATTCCTGGCACTACGAGTCGAAGTTCACCTTCGAGCTATGGAAGCGGCTCAAGCGGCCGGCGGTCATGGAAATGAGCACGTTCCACCACCATCTCTGGTACGTCCGCTCGCGGATGGGCGCCTGGGACCATCCCAACCGCAGCCACAAGGCGTTCATCGACCTGCACTGCCAGTCGAACGCCGCCTTGAAGCGGCAGTTCCTTCCCGGCAACCTCGGCTGGTGGGCGCTGAAGACCTGGCAGGGACCGATGGGCGAGCCGACCCACGCGGACGACATCGAGTACCTTACGGTCAAATCGCTGGCGAACAACTACGGCCTGTCGCTGATGGGCATCAACCCGTCGAACGTCGGCACGATCCCCGCGCTTCCGCGGCTGGCCGCGATCATCCGGCAGTACGAGCGGCTCCGCCGCGATGGCTACTTCGACGACGAGGTGAAGAACCGGCTCCGCGCGCCGGGCGAGGAGTTCACGCTGGTTGAGAAACCCGGCGGCGGCTGGCAGTTTCTGCCCGTTCGCTACGACAAGCACCGGGTCTGCGGAGTCGACGGGTGGAGCAATCGCTGGACCGTCGCCAACCGCTTCGCCGAACAGCCGCTACAGCTTCGCATCGAGGCGCTCGTGGCGGTGGCCCCCTACGACGATCCCCGCGGGCTGGTCCTGGCTGATTTTGCCGAGACGCGATCCTTCGCCGATCGCGGCGCGCAGCCGGGCGTATCCGCCAGCCTGGAGACCGCGGCCGAGCCGGTCAAGATTGGCACGGCGAGCGGGCGGCTGGCGGCAACCAACGCAACCAACACGGCGGTCCGTTCGTGGTGCAAAATCGGCACGACGTTCTCCCCCCCGCGCGATTTGAGCGGCCAGCAGGCGCTCGGCTTGTGGGTCCATGGCGACGGCCGCGGCGAGGTGCTCAATCTACAGCAGACCAGCCCCGCGCACCTCTCCACGGCAATCGCCGACCACTATATCACCATCGACTTCACCGGTTGGCGCTACTTCAGCCTCGTGGAACCGGAGGGCGGGAGGCACGCCGATTACGCATGGCCCTACGGAGGGGCGTATGCGATCTACCGCGAATCGATCCAGCCAAGCGCCGTTGAAACGCTCAGCCTCTGGTACAACAACATCCCGCCCAAGGAGACCGTCACCTGCTGCCTCAGCCCGATCCGCGCGCTGCCGGTCATGCCGCACACGCTCGGCGATCCCGCGCTGACGGTCGGAGGAAAGACGATTCGATTCCCGGTGAAGATCGAGACGGGCCAATTCCTCGAGTTCCGCGCGCCTGGCGAGTGCACGCTTTACGGGCCGAAGGGCGAGGAGCTGCGCCGCGTCACGCCGGCCGGCGACGTCCCGCGGCTCACGCCGGGCGAGAACCAGGTCGAGTTTGCCTGCCAGGCGGCCGACGGCGTCAGCCCGAGGGCGTACATCACGGTCATTACCCAAGGCGCGCCGTTCGGAAACGGCACGGCGGGACGGAGCGATTAGTCTGGCAATGGAGTACGCGGGCCTCCGAGCGACGGTGATGGGACTGGGGCATTTCGGCGGAGGACTTGCCGCGGCGAAATGGCTGGCCCGGGCGGGCGCCCTGGTAACCGTGACGGACCTGGCGCCCGAAGACCGGTTGCGCGAGTCCCTGGCCGCTCTGAAACGGGAACCGATTCGCCGCTGCGTTCTCGGCCGGCATCGCGAAGAGGATTTTCGCGAGGCGGACCTTGTCGTGGTCA
>JAMOAF010000332.1 GCA_023621895.1 Planctomycetota bacterium | reverse complement strand
ATCGTGACGACGACGCTCAAGGGCGCCAGCGTCGAGGAGATGGAGACGAGCGTCACCAAGCCGATCGAGCAGATCATCAACACGGTCTCCGGGATCGACGAACTGAGGTCCACGACCAAGGAGGGCATCTCGCTGGTCATCGTGCAGTTCGTTCTGGAGAAGGACCGCGACGTGGCGGCGCAGGAAGTCCGCGACAAGATCTCGACGATCCTCTCGCAACTGCCGGTCGGCACCGACACGCCGATCATCGACAAGATCGACCTGAACGCGATGCCGGTCGTGCAGATCGCGGTGGCCGGCCAGCGCCCGATGCAAGAGATCACGGAGATCACCCGCAAGAGAATCAAGGAAAACCTGGAGACCGTCGCCGGCGTCGGGTCGGTGATCATGGTCGGCGGCCGGCAGCGGGCGGTGAACATCTACATCGACACGGACAAGCTGACCAGCCGCAATTTGTCGATCGAGGAAGTCCGCCAGGCCCTGGTCCGCCAGAACCTGGAGCTGCCCGGCGGGCGCGTGGACCAGGGTTCGCGGGAGCTCGTGCTGCGGACGATGGGCCGCGTCGAACGGACGGCCGGCTTCCTCGACCTGATCGTCGCCAACCAGAACGGCTATCCCGTGCGGATTCGGGACATCGGCCGCGTCGAGGATTCGTTCGAGGAGCCCCGCAGCCTCGCGCGGCTCGGCGGCCGCAACGCCGTGAGCCTGATCGTCCAGAAGCAGTCGGGCTCGAACACCGTGGCGGTCGTCGAGCGGGTGCGGCAGCGGTTCGAGCAGCTCAAGCCGCTCTTGCCGCCCGACATCGAGACGTTTGTGGTCAAGGATCAATCGCGGTTCATCGTCAATTCGATCCACGAGCTGAACTTGCACCTGGTGATCGCCGCGATTCTAGTGGCCCTGACGATCCTGCTGTTCATCCAGGACTGGCGGACGACGGTCATCGCCAGCCTGGCGATCCCCGCCTCGATCATCTCCACGTATGCCTTCATGTACTGGATGGGCTACACGCTGAACAACATGACGATGCTGGGACTGATCCTGGCGATCGGGATCGTGATCGACGACGCGGTGGTGATCAACGAGAACATCTTCCGGCACATGGAAGAGCACAATTCGACGGCGCGGGAGGCGGCCGGGGCGGCGACGAGGGAAATCGCGCTGGCGGTGTCGGCAACGACGCTCTCGCTGCTGGTGATCTTCATCCCGGTGATATTCATGGGGGGGATGGTCGGGCGGTTCTTCAACAGCTTCGGCGGGACGGTGGCCTTTGCCATCGCCATGAGCTGGTTCATCTCGTTCACGATGACCCCCATGCTCTGCTCCCGCTTTCTGACGCTGAAGAAGAAGCACGGCGGCAGCAAGGACAACTGGCTGTGGCGGGCGATCGACGGCGCCTACGGCTGGATTCTGCGCTGGTCGCTGCGGCGCCGCTGGGCGATCGTGGCGGCGACGGCGAGCCTGTTCGCGCTGACCTTCTACCTGTTCGGCGTGGTGGGTTTCGATTTTCTCCCGCGCGACGACCAGAGCGAGTTCGAGGTGGTGATCACGCTCCCCGAAGGCTACACGCTCGACCGCGCGGACCGCGTCTTTGCAGAAATCGAAGGCCGGCTGGCGAAACTCAAGGGTGTCACGAATGTGTTTTCCACGATCGGCGACACCACGGGGCGGATGTCGCGCGGCCAGGGGGACGTGACGGACGGCACGATCTACGCGCGGCTCGTGGACCTGGAGGAGCGCACGCGCCCCTGGTGGCATTGGAAATTCTGGTACCTGGCCATCCGCAGCCTGCCCGAGGATAATCCCCGCTACTTTGCGCAGTTCGACGTCCAGCGCGAGGCGCGGAAGATCATGGAGGATTACCCCGAGCTGCGCTCGGCGGTGCAGGACTCGCAGGTGATCTCCGTGGCCGGTTTCCGCCAGTCGATGCTCGAGCTCAGCCTGCGCGGCCCGGACCTGGCCGGGTTGCAGGAGAACTCGGAGAAGATCATGGCCTGGATGCGGCAGCGGCCGGAGTACGTGGACGTCGACACGAGCCTCTCGCTCCGCAAGCCGGAGCTGCGCGTGAAGATCGACCGCGAAAGGGCGTCCGACCTGGGCATCCCCGTGCAGACCATTGCCTCGACGTTGAACGTGCTGGTGGGCGGCGAGCCGGTGACGAAGTACAAGGAGCTCGACGAGCAGTACGACGTCTGGCTGCGAGCCGAGTTGGCGTTTCGCGACCGGCCGGAGGCGATCGGGCAGTTGATGCTCGCCTCGCCCAAGGCGGGCCTGGTGCGGCTGAGCAGCCTGGCCACGCTGGACCCGGCCAAGGGACCGGCGACGATCGATCGATTCGGCATGCAGCGGCAAGTCGTCGTGACCGCCAACCTGGAAGGCAACAAGGCGTTGGGCGACGCGGTCGGCGAACTGGGCGCCGTGGTCGACTCGCTCAACCTGCCCGCCGACTACCGTTACGAATTCATCGGCAAAGCGAAATTCATGGGCCAGTCGAACGAGAACTTCCTGGTCGCGTTCCTCGCCAGTTTCTTGTTCATGTACATGATCCTGGGGGCCCAGTTCGAAAGCTTCGTGCACCCGATCACGATCCTCCTGGCACTCCCGCTGACGCTCCCCTTCGCGCTGATTTCGCTGATCCTGCTCCGCACCAATTTGGACATTTACGCGATGTTCGGGCTGTTCATGCTGTTCGGGATCGTCAAGAAGAACGGCATCTTGCAGGTCGACTACACCAACGTGCTCCGCAGCCAGGGGATGCCGCGCGACGAGGCCATCCTGGAGGCCAACCACACGCGGCTGCGGCCGATCCTGATGACCACCGTGATGCTGATCGCCGCGATGATCCCGATCGCCCTGGGCCAAGGCCCCGGCGCCGCGAGCCGCGCCAGCCTGGCCAAAGTCATCCTCGGCGGTCAGACCTTGTCGCTCCTCTTGACCCTGCTGGTCACGCCGGTCGCCTATTCGTACTGGGACCAGGTCAGCCAGCTCTGGTGGCGTTTCGTCGCCTGGGCAACCCGCAAGCCGGGCGCCGTCGCCGCTGAACCAGCCCCGGCTCTTTTCCCGGCCGGCGGCGCGGTCCAGCCGCAGCCGTACATCCACAGCAACGCGGGGCAGACCAGCTTCCCGTCGTCGGTCCGCGCGCCATCCGAGGCGGCGGAGTAGCGGTTGACAGCCCAGCGACCAGTGCGAACGCCCCC
>JAMOAF010000181.1 GCA_023621895.1 Planctomycetota bacterium | reverse complement strand
AGCCAGCTTTCGGAACTTCGCCGGATCGTCTTTCCACGGATCGACATGGGGGCAAAACGGCGCGGTTGCCTGGGTCTCAAAATATTCGTAGCCCGCGCGGCGGATGCGCCGCAAGGCCTCTTCGAGCGAACACGTGCGAAAGCTGACGGTTCCGCAACCGATTTTCAGCGGCGTCTTGGCTGCCGCCCTCGAGGCGGCTGGGGCCGGCTTGGCGCCCATCGCCGCCAACCCCGATGCAAGTGAGGTCGCCAGTGCCTGGCGCCGCGTCAGTCTCACGGTTTCATGCTCTGCCATTGTCTGCTCCTGGTTGCTGAAAAAAATCATCGAAGCCTTGGCTGCCAGCGCCTCTCTCGGCACGGCAAATCAGTTTGTTGAATCAGAGGCCTCTCTCGGCACGGCAAATCAGTTTGTTGAATCAGAGGACCTTCGTCACGCCGGGAACAGCCACCGGGTAGCGACCCTCCGCGCCGGCGACCACCGGCGGAGCGGCGTCGAAAGCATACTCTCCCGGCGCCAGCCGGATCGGGGATTGCACGGCATCGTCCCAGTTTATCATCTGGCCCGAGTAGCTCGCCATGCGCCCGAGGATGGCCGTCATCGTGCTCATCGCGGCGTAGTCGACCTCGTTGTGAGATCGACTCCGCCGGATGGCATCGACCAGCAGATCATGCTCGGCCTGGTAAGGATTGGGCGACGGGCCGCTGAATCGCCACGCCTTGGGGCCCTCGATCCGCGTGCGGCAGATGTCCGCCGAGCCGTCCACGCCGGTCACCAGGGCCGTCGTGCTGTTCCAGCAGCCGGCAATCTGCCGCGTCATCGCAAACATGCTCGTCCCATCGGCGAACGCGAACTCCACGGCGTGGTGGTCGAAGGTGTCGCCATGCTGCATGGGCGACTGCGTCTGCCGGCCGCCCTGGCCTTGCGCCGACGCCGGATGCTCGCCCTTGAGCCAGAGGCAGACGTCGAGGTAGTGCATCAGCGCATCGACGAAATAGTCGCCGCTGAGCCAAAGGAAATGGTAGGGATTGCGGAGCTGGTATTCCATTTCGCTCACCTCCGGCCTGCGGGCGGGCGTATCGCGCAACTGCCCGGTGTTCCAGTAGCAGCGCATCAGCCCCAAGCGGCCGATCGCCCCCTCCTGGAGACGGCTGATCGTTTCCTTCAGGCCGCGATGATGGCGGTACATCAGGCCGACAACGATCTTGAGGTCTTGCCGCTTGGCTTCCTCGTTGGCCGCCAGAATCTGCCGAATCCCGGGGCTGTCGACGGCGAGCGGCTTTTCCATGAACACGTGCTTGCCGCGCTCGACCGCGTAGGCGAAATGCGCGGGCCGGAAGTGGGGCGGCGAGGCCAGGATCACCAGGTCCACGCCGCTGTCGATCGCCTTCCGGTAGGCGTCGAAGCCCACGAAGCGGCGCTCCGGCGGGACGTCAACCTGCCCGGCCAGCCCCTCGTGGGCCTGGCGGTCATAAGCGGCCGGCTCGGCCCGCGCCAGCGCGCCGAGGCTCGACTCGATGCGGTCGGCGAACAGATCGGCTACGGCCCAGAGCTTGATCGGGCCGGCCGTCTGGAGAGACTGGGCGGCCGCCCCCGTTCCGCGCGACCCGCAACCGACCAACGCGACCTTGATCGTCTCATCGCCGGCCGCCCACGCGCTCCGTGTCAGGTCGGGCATGATCGAGGCGCCCGCGGCAATCGCCACGCCCGCCGCGACCGGACCGGCGGAAAGCATCTTTCGGCGGGTGATTTTCGTTTGGCGGAAATCACGACGATCACTCATGCTGAAGCTCCTTGTCAATTGCAGGTTCTGAAATAAAACAAGTCCGTATAAATAAGTACAAGCGCCTGGCGGGCCCGAAGCAAACATTATACGCCCCCTGCCCTGCCGGTCGCCATAGGACCCGCCGGCCGAGCTTCCCTTGCGGCGGATCAAGATCGCCCAAGAGACTCCATTTCCGGCCGGAAGGGCGGCGTGCCGACTGGAAACCGGCAAGCCGTTCTGCTAATGTGTTTTACCAGTTACCACCAACTCTTTGATGGGAGGCATAGACCATGTCCGCTCGACTCGTGCTGCACGGTGTGTGTGTTGGGCTTCTGTTTGCCGCGCTGGCCGGCGCCCCCACGCCCGCCAAGGCCCAGAAAATCTACATCGAGACCGATCTGGAAGGGGCCAGCGGCGTCTACAAGTTCAGCCAGACCCGCGAGAAGGATACGCCCCCGAACATCGAGGCCTGCGAGTTCCTGATGGGCGACATCGCCGCCGTGGTTCGCGGTTTGCGGGCTGGCGGCGCCAAGGAGATCATCGTTTCCGACGGCCACGGAAGTCAGGCCTTTCTGCCGCGGCTGATGGAGCCGGGCGCGAAGTACGTAACCGGCAAGCCGCGGCCCTCGTCCGGGCTCGACGAAACGTGCGACGCGATCGTCATGGTCGGCTGCCACGCGATGATGGGCACGCCCGACGGAGTGCTCTGCCACACCCAGTCATCCAAGTCCGAGAACCGCTACTGGTACAACGGCGTGGAGACGGGCGAAATCGGCCAGTCGGCGATCGTGGCTTCGTACTATGGCGTGCCGCCGATCCTGGTCACGGGCGACGAGGCGACTTGCCGCGAAACGAAAAAGTTCTTCGGCGAGCATTGTGTGACCGTGGCCGTCAAACGGGGACTCGCTCGCGAAGCCGCCGAGCTTTACCCCTTTGAGGAGACCCGCAAAGCCCTCTTCGAGGGCGCGAAGCGGGCGATGGCCGAACTGCCCAACTGCAAACCCTACCAGGTCAAGCTGCCGATCCAAGCCAAGAAGGAGTGGTACGAGCTCGACGCCAAGGGCGTCAAGGGCAAGCTCATGACCCGCGAGGGCGAAATCCTGGACCTCCGCGACCTCTACAAGTTCTAAGCGGCGGAACCGCGCCCGCCCGCGATGAACCCGTTGCCGGCGGCAGCCTCGCTCAGCGGCTGGTGGCAACCGCCAGGGGATTCGTCCAGGCGCACTTGCCCGCCTGGTCCACCACCTCGACCCGGATCCACCGGTACCGGCGGCGGTCGGCTTCGAAGGACCACCGAGCACCGGTCAGCGTCCTCTCCGGCTCCGCCTCGACGACGTGCCCGCCGGCCGCGCCATCAAAGAAGAAGCTGGCCTGCCTGATCGGGCTGGTTGCGATGCGGATTGCGCCCGCTTCGATCCGGCAGTCCTCGATCACCGGGCCGCAGGAGCTGTAATGGCAGCCGCCGGCCAGGGCGTCCATGATCGCGTCCGTATCCAGCGATTGGGCCTTGATCATCGTCCAGCCGCGGTCGATCTCGCTCGACTTGTGGACGTCGTCCGTGGCCACGGCCGCCAGCAGCCTGCCCTTGTTGAGCAACTGGTCCCAGTGCACCGAGCCATACCCCTTGTTCCAGCGCAAGTGGCAAACGGCGTTGAAAACCTCCAGGGCGATATAGCCGCTCACTTCGGTCATCTCTTCCAGTGAGTGCGCCGTCCAGTAGGGGTGCGCGTAGATCACCTTGCCGCCCGCCGCGATCACCTTGTCGATCAGCGCCTGGGCGGGCAACTGCCGCGACAACTCGAACGGGTGCGGCAG
>JAMOAF010001014.1 GCA_023621895.1 Planctomycetota bacterium | reverse complement strand
GATCAGCGTCCGGTACGATGCCGGCACCCCATCGCCGTCAAGCCTGCCGGTCAAGTCGAATCCGCGCTCGTCGCGCTCGTTGTGGCAGCCCGTGCAGCGGGCATCCCAGACCGGCTGGACGATGTGGGAATAGGAGAACGGACCGGCGCCCCAAGGCGGAGGCCGCAGCAAGGCGGGCTCGCGCCGGAGCGCCTCGCCCTGGCGAACCGGCGGGGCCGACATGCGGTTCTCGTGGCAGCCGACGCAGCTTCGCGTCTCGCCCGGCTGCAACTGAACGACACTCCGCATCCGCTGCAATTCGTTGAAATCCTCGTCGAGCGCCTGGAAGTAAAGCACCTTGCCGGCCGGTGCGTGGAAGCTTGCCGAACCGTCGTCCGCCACCGGGACGATGCCGTGCGTGGCCTTGGCCACGTAGCTCGGCCAGCCGCCCGGGCCGCTCACCTTGTGGATCGGCGTTGCATACCAGTCGAGAAAGGGCTCGTGGTCGTTCTGGTAGTCGCCGCCGGCGAGTTGGATCAGGTCCGCCCGGACTTCTTCGCAGACGCGCAGATACTTCACGGCCCCGCGCCGGACCTCCGGCTCGAGTCCTTGATACACGTCGGCCACGACGAAGCGGCCTGTCCGCGATTGCGAGGCCTGGACCGGCGCCAGGATCGGAGGCGGCGCGACCGATCGGAACAGGGTCGGGCTCATGGCGCCGATCGCGGGGTCCAGGTGGAGCAGCTCGCGGTTGCCGTGGCGATCGATGATGTACAGCCCGAACCGGTCGTCGGGCGCGTGGCTGCATAGAAAGGCATCGCGGCTGATCGGAACCGGATCGCGAAAACACTCGCGCTTCGCCCAACTCATGTGGGTGTGCGCGGCCACGTCGGGCGTGATGCTGCGGATGGCGGCGGGGTTGAACCGGCCCTTGCTCGGATCCAATAGCGCCACCGGTCCATTCAAGTCGCCGCCGTGGGAAACCAGGGTGCAGCAAATCTCGCCGGTCCCCGGCACCTGGCAGCCGTTGGCATAACAGTTGAGCGTGTTGTTGCCGAAGATCAGTTCCGGGTGCGCCCCGTCCGGGCGGATTGCCCAGAGGGTGTGGCCGAAGTCGGCCCCCTTGTCGAGATACTCCGATCGCATCCAGAGAATCCGGCCGTCGCGCATCAGCGACGGAGTCCATTCGCTGAGGTTGGCGTGGGAGAGCGGGTGGATGTTGCCGCCGCCGGCGTCCATGCGAAACAGGACGAAGGCCTGCGGGCGCCAGCAGAGGAACCGAGCGCGGCACCGCGTCGACATGAAAGCCAGCCCTCCGCCGGGCAGCGGGCAGGGGAAGGTGTCGTGAAACGGTCCGCCGGTCAACCGGCTCGCGCCGCTGCCGCAGGCATCCATGACCATCAAGTGAAAGTAATCCCCCTTGGTTTTCGGGCGTCGAAGCTGGCCACCGGGTCCCGCGCCACCCCCTGGCGGGCTTCGAACAGCCGCGTGAGCCTGGCACGGGCCGGCTCGAGCCGACCGCCGATAACCGGGATCTCGAGCAGGCAGACGGCGCCGCCCGCCGGACCTTGCGCATCGAGGATCACGCTGTAGTTGTGCGAAGGGTTGTACGGATGGCGGTGCACGAAGAGGATTCTTTCCAGCGGTTTGAGGTCCGGGTCGCGAAAGAACAGATTGCGCTTGGCGTTGCGGGCGTCGAAGAACAACGCGCTGGCAGCGTCCGGATCGGCTCCGATCCGCTCCCGCCGGTGGACAAGCGCGGCCAATTCCGACCGCTCCCGATCGACCTCGATTCCCCTTGCCTCGAAGCGATCGATCATCTGGGCCAGTTGTCCCAGAACGCGTTTTGCCGGATCCGTGGGATCGACTCGCCAGCAGGTTCTCGCCTCGCACAGAAATGCGTAGCGGGTTAGATCACCCTGTTCGAGGGCTCGGGCCAGGGCGGCGTCGGACGTGTCGAGCGGACCGGCCGACTGCGGGGACGGCGGCTGCGCGGCAGCGGCCACGCCCGCGGCAACGGCCTTGACGGTCGAGACCGATTGCCACGCGGCGCCGTCGAGCGACAGCCGAATCTCGAAGTGGACCGCCAGCCGGTCGCGGTACTGTCCCTGGCGATCGCGGGAGAACACAACGCGGTCGACCGCCGTCTCGCCGGCCAGTTCGATCTGGGCCCACTCGCCGGTGCTTGTCGCGGCGATCCAGCTCTGGCTGTTGCCGTAGCGCCCGTCGTTCAGGTGAGCGATCTGGTGGATCGCATAGCCGGGGAGGCAGGACGATGCAGTCGCCTTGGCGCCGCCGCTGGCCAGTGCCAGGTTCTGCTCGCCGCCGGGCGCGTAGACTTCCAGTTCATCGATGCAAGGTTGACTGCCAGTGGTGCGGTGGATGACGAAGCGGACGAAGCGGGCTTTCGTTGCCGGAAACGCCACCGTATTGGGCAACTCCGGCCGGACGGCAATCTCCTCGGCCGAAACCGCCGCCGCCAGCAGCAGCGCCAAAAGCAGGCTTCTGCCCATGGCTGTTCTCCCGTTGACAAAAGGTACTGAAACCTCGCGCCTGGAATCCACGCCGCACATCGAGTTTAATGGACGGCGCCGCCGCGGTCACGCTCCGCCGGCTGTCCGCGGCGCGAAGCCGCCACGGGGCGGCTCGCGCCTCGCTTCCCCCCGCAACCGGAAACCACGCCTGGAGAAGAGCCATGCTTCGCAACCTGGTCTACACGACGGGAATTCTTCTGATTGGAATCGGACTATTTTGTGCCGAGAGCGTGCAAGCGGCGGATGAGCTCGATCCGGCGCGGATTGCCGAAATCGCCGGCTGGCTGCCGGCCGAGCCCCGGGGCGTCGGGCCGGCGATCAGCGACCGGCAGGCGTGGGAGAAGGTCGCCGCCGCGGCCGGCTTTTCCGGCGTCGTCCGCCGCGCCGAGCAGCTTCTGGAGCGGCCGATGCCGGAACTGACCGACGAGTTGTTCCTCGATTTCTCGCGGACCGGCAACCGCGAGCGTTGCCAGCGGGTGCTCGGGGAGCGCCACGGCCGCTTGCCGGCCCTGGTAATGGCCGAGTGCATCGAGAACCGGGGGCGATTCCTGCCGGCGATCGAGGAGGCGGTTGGCCAGGTATGCTCGGAGAAGACGTGGGTCATGCCGGCCCACGACGGCCGCCTGGAGAATTTCGAGGGCAAGACGATCGAGATCGACCTGGCGGTGGCGGCCATCTCCTGGGACATGGCCACGGCCCACTTCTGGCTCGGCGAGCGGCTCAGCCCGGCCACGCGGCGGTTGATCCGCGACGAGCTGGAGCGGCGGACGCTCGGACCGATGGAAAGCTACCTCAAGACCGGCAGGCCGCGCCTGTGGTGGCCCACCGGCACGAGCAACTGGAACGCCGTCTGCATGGCCGGAGTGACCGGCACGGCGCTGGCGATGGAGAGGTCGGCCGCGCGTCGGGCGATGTTCGCCGCGGCCGCGGAGAAGTACAGCGAGTATTTCAAACAGGGCTTCACACGCGACGGATACTGCTCCGAGGGCATGGGGTATTGGAACTATGGGTTCGGCAACTTCACGCTGTTGGCTGAAGCCCTGCTCCAGGCCACCGGCGGGCGGCTCGACCTCTTCGCCGACCCGCTGATTGAGGAAGTGGCCAAGTTCGGCCCCCGCATGGAGATTATCCCGGGCGTCTACCCGGCGTTTGCCGATTGCTCGATCGGCAGCCGGCCGGACGTGCCGCTGATGGCCTTCCTGAGCCGCCGCTTCCGGCTCGGGATGCGCGATGTGGAGAAGAAGGGGCTGGGGTTGGCCGGCGGGCCGCCGGGCGGCCTGTTCGCCTTCGGGCTGGATGGGTTCGAGAATTCGGCCAGCGCGGTCCCGGCGGTTGAAGACGGCCTGGGACGCGCGCCGCGCGACTGGTTCTCTGAAGCGGGGATCATGATCTGCCGGCCTGACGATCCCACCCGCGGCATGGGCGCGGCGCTCAAAGGTGGGCACAACGCCGAGCATCACAATCACAACGACGTCGGGTCCTACGTCGTCGCCCTGGCCGGCGAGACGCCGCTGCTCGATCCGGGCGGAGAAATCTACACCGCGCGGACGTTCAGCGGCAAGCGTTACGAGAGCAAGGTGCTCAACTCGTTCGGCCACCCGGTGCCGCGAATCGCCGAGACTCTGCAAAAGACGGGGCGCGACGCGGCCGCCAAGGTCTTGAAAGCCGAGCTGACCGATCGAGCGGATAGGCTCGCGCTCGATCTCCGTTCGGCCTATCCGGCGCCGGGGCTTGAAAAGCTGGAGCGGACGTTTGTCTTCTCGCGCCAGGGACGCGGCTCGCTCGCCGTCACTGACGAAGTCCAGTTGGCCGAGCCGGCCGCGTTTGAAACGGCCCTGATCACGCTCTCAAAGTGGCGGGCCGACGGCGCCGGGCTGCGTATTGGGGAGGGTGATGCGGCGCTGCGCGTTGCGATCGACACCGGCGGCGCGGCCTTCACCATCGCCGATGAAGAGATCCACGAGGATCTCTCCCGCGGCCGCGTCCCCGTCCGGCTGGCCATCCGGCTTAACGAACCGGTCCGCTCGGCCAAGGTCACGGTGACGATCACTCCGGAACCGGAGTAGGCCAGCGCGCCGCGAGACGTTTC
>JAMOAF010000112.1 GCA_023621895.1 Planctomycetota bacterium | reverse complement strand
GCTGCTGGTTGTGATCGCCATCATTGGTATTCTGATCGCGCTGCTGTTGCCCGCGGTCCAGGCCGCCCGAGAGGCGGCACGACGAATGCAGTGCACGAACAACCTCAAACAGATTGGGTTGGCCTTGCACAACTACGAGTCGAGCCACAAGGTTTTTCCGCCTGGCTACATCACGTCGAACACCGCCTCGACCCACACGCAGATCCTGACGTACTTCGAGCAGTCGGCGGCTTACGACTTGTTTGACTTCGCGGTGAACATCAACAGTCACGCGAACAACCTCGCGGCTCGCGAGCAGAAGCTGACCGGGCTGCAATGCCCGTCGCACCCCGGCAGTCCCGCCTTCATTCTGGCCGGCACGCAATGCCCGAATGGTTGCGGGACGACGAACTATGTGCAGAGCTTGGGCAACAACGCCAATTATGCCGCCGGCGACGGGCCCTTCGGCCGCAACATGGGAGCGAAGTTCGGCGCATTCACGGATGGCTTGAGCAACACGGGCGTGTTTTCCGAGATTCTGCTGGGTCCATCCGACGGGACGGGCACGACCGGCGTTGTTCCCGCGGGGCATCCCGACGACTACCATGTGGCGACGAATCTGCCGTACGCCACTTGGGACGCCAGTTCGACCGGCGACAAGATTGCGGTTCCCGAATGCGATAATCGAGCGATTTCGGCCTACCGATACCGAGGCAAGCAGTACTACCGCGGCATTGTTGTGACGACGTTCTACTCGCACACGCTGACCCCGAACTCGATTTATCGCGACTGCATCCGTGGGACGGGCGTCGATCGAGGCCACTTGGCCGCGCGGAGTTTCCATCCCGGCGGGGTGAATATCTGCCTGGGTGACGGTTCCGTCCGTTTTGCCGCCGAAACGATCAATGAGGTAATCTGGCGGGCGATCGGAAGCAAGAGCGGCGGAGAGGCGATTGGCGATTGGTAGCCCGCCGGCGCGTGCCGGCGTTGAAACCGCGTATCGGTTGTTCGGCCCCCGCCGGCCGTGGCTGGCGGGGCCTTTTCCACAGCCATTTTCAAGGAGCCTACTGGTTATGTCGATTTCATTGCGCGCTGCGATTCTCTTCGCGGCATTACCCTGCCTCGGCTGCGGTGGCCGTCCCGGTCCGATTGCTCAAATCGAAGAGGTGGTTCCGGTTTCTGGAACGCTGACCTATGAGGGAAAACCGCTGGAAGGTTTTCAGGTGACATTCTTGCCCACCGACGGGCGCCGCGCGGCCACCGGTGTGACGGATTCAGACGGGAAATTCACGATGGGGACGAACCGAGTCGGCGACGGCGCCCCGCCGGGCCTGCACAGGGTGGCGATCGTCTGGGCCGGCGGCGGCGAGGCGGGCACTCCGGGAAACGAGGAGGTGATCGACAATCCGGCGAATCTGCCCAAGCCGCCCGTCGAAATCCCCAAGAAGTACCAGAATGCCGATACCTCGGGGTTAACTCAAGACGTTCCCGAGAGCGGCTTGAGCGACCTGACGATCGAGCTGGAGTGAAGGGATTGGCGAGCCGCCAGGGGCAACTTTTGGCGTCTGAGCGGAACCAAAATGCCGGTAGCTGGCGGGGCAGCGGTTCCCAAGCTGGAGCTTGGGAACCAGGAGTGAGGGGTAGCTGGCGGGGCAGCGGTTCCCAAGCTGGAGCTTGGGAACCAGGAGTGAGGGGTTGCCGGCGGGGCAGCGGTTCCCAAGCTGGAGCTTGGGAACCAGGAGTGAGGGGTTGCTGGCGGGGCAGCCGTTCCCAAGCTGGAGCTTGGGAACCAGGAGTGAGGCTGGAGCTTGGGAACCAGGAGATGGTCATCCGTGAGAGCGCGAAAAAATCGCGCGCACGGGGAGTGAAAAGCCCGGCAGTAGCTCCGCTTCGGTCAGCGTGTCGTCCTCGGTGAGAACAACCGGAGCAGCCTTCGGGCGATGGACGGCCACGCTCCTTCGCAGCGGATCGACAATCCAGACGACGCGGCACCCCGACCTAAAGTAATCGGCCATCTTTTCGCGCATCTCGGCCGTTGTGTTGGTGGGCGAGAGGACCTCGACGGCCAGATCGGGAGCTCCTTCGAGGAACGCGTCGAGGTCCTGTTCCTTCAACCGCTCCACGCCAAGAAACGAGACGTCGGGTTCACGCACCGTGTCTGGATTGCGCGACACGACGTAGCCGGCGGAGCTGTCAAACACCTCGCCGAGGCCGCTGGCGTCGGCGAAATTAACGAGTGCCCGTGTAATTCTTGCGCCGATCGCGGCGTGCCGCCCTTTCCCTGGGGTCATCATGATCAGCTCCCCGCGCACGAGTTCACAACGCCCCAAGTCTGTTGAGGCCGCGAGCAACTCCTCGGCCGTTCTGATCGGGTGGGCTAGTGCCGACATGGCGCCCTCACAAGCTTGCGCGTCACGAGCGGGAAAGGACCCTACCCTCGGTCGACGCTTTCAATTAGATTCTATCTCGTCGCAGCCGATGGCTCAACATTTACGGCACAGCGGTTCATGGCCTGGCCGTGCCCGCGCCGGGCGGGGACGGGTCCGGGTGTTGCCAAACGGGCCGCCGCTGGGCGAGAATGGCATCTTGGCTTTCCTGGACAGAATGCGAAAGGTAGACGGAAACAACGCATGACAGCGCTTCGTATCGCGATCCACGGCGCTGCCGGCCGCATGGGGCGGCGGCTGGTTGCCTTGACGGTTGCCGACCCCGAGCTGAAGCTCGTGGCGGCGCTCGAATCGCCCACGCATCCTGAATTGGGCGAGGACGCCGGTCAGCTTGCCGCGGTCGGCCGCCTCGGCATTTCGCTCTCCGCCAGCCTCACGGCGGAGGCCGACGCGTTGGTTGACTTTTCCCTGCCCGAGGCGACCGAATCGGTCCTCCAGATCTGCCTGGAGGGCCGGATTCCGCTCGTGTTCGCCACGACCGGCCTGAGCGACGAGCGGGAAGCCAAGCTGATGGCCGCCGCCGAAGTGATCCCGGTCCTCCGGTCGCCGAACATGAGCATGGCGGTCAATCTGACGATGAAACTGGCGGAGGTTGCCGCCAGGGCACTGAAGAACCAGGATGCCGACGTGGAAATTCTCGAACGGCACCACCGTTTCAAGGAGGACGCGCCGAGCGGCACGGCTTTGAAGTTCGGGCGGATCATCTCCGGCCTGATGGGCCAGGCGTCGCACCGTCACGGCCGCCAGGGGCGGATCGGCGCGCGGCCCCACGGCGAGATCGGCTACCACGCGATCCGCGCCGGCGACGATGCCGGCGCGCACACGATCGTCTTCGCGATGCTCGGCGAGATGGTCGAGCTCAGCGTGCGGGCGACAAGCCGCGACTGCTACGCCCTCGGCGCGCTGGCCGCGGCAAAATTCCTCGCGGGCAAGGAGCCGGGCCTCTACGGCATGGAGGACGTGCTGGGGCTTTAGACGCCGGGAGGGCGCGCGGCGGGGCCACGCCGCCGACTGACTCCGTAGCGATCCGTGGGTCCGCTCGTGGAAATGTACGACAATCCGCAGCAATTCATCGCGACCGTTGCCGGTTTTCTCGGCGGTCTCTATGCGTTGGCCGCGGGGCTGAATCTCGCCGCGGCCGCCAGCAGCCTGCGCGGCGGGAGGAGGGCTTGGGGCGGGGCGCTGGCCTGGGGGCTGGTGGCGGCCGGTTTTCTCGGCGGCGCGGTGCGCGCCTTCCAGGGCCGGCCTCCGCTGATGCCCGAGTGGGCCAAGCAGGCCATCGACGCCTGCCTCGGCCCGATCCCATTCACGCTGGCGGCGTTTTCGGTGCTGGCGGCGTTCTACGTCTTCCGGCGAGTGCTCGTCCGCCCGGCAATCGCCTGGGCGACCTGCAACGCGGCGATCCTGCTCTTGGGCCTGTCGCTGACCGATCGCGAGTTCACGGCCGTCGTCTCGCGCGCGGACAACGTGCCGATTGTCGGCATGGTGTTCTTGATTGGCTTGTTCGTGTGGCTTGGGGCTTGGAAGGCCGTGGAAAACGACCGCCGCGCGGCCGGCGGCCTGCCGCCCGCGGAGAAAGAGTTGAGCGGGAGGGTCCTTGTCTGGCCCGACCTGGTTTACATCGAGCTGATTTGCATGGTGCTGCTTTTGGCGGGCCTGGTCGCCTGGTCGATTCTGCTCCCCGCCCCGCTGGAGCAGCCCGCCAACCCGGTTGTGACCCCCAACCCGGCCAAGGCCCCCTGGTATTTTCTCGGCTTGCAAGAGATGCTTGTTTTCTTCGATGCGTCGATCGCCGGGGTGATTTTCCCGCTGCTGATCATCTTCGGGCTGGCGGCGATTCCCTATCTCGACCAGAATCCGCGAGGCAACGGCTACTATACGATCGCCGAGCGGCCGTTCGCCTACGCCGTTTTCCAGTTCGGATTCTTGCAGCTATGGATTCTGCTGATCCTGATCGGCACGTTTTTTCGCGGGCCGAGCTGGGGATTCTTCGGGCTCTACGAAATCCGCGATTTCGGCAAGGTCGAGGCGCTCGGCAACGTCACGCTTGCGACCTTCTTCTGGGATACCTGCCTGGGGGCGGGGCTGCCGCGTGCGGACCTGGATCATGGCATGCTGAAGAAGCTGGCGACCATCTTCTGGCGCGAGGCGCCGGGGATTGTCCTCTTAGCCGGCACCTTCCTTGGATTGCCCGCTCTGCTCGGCCGGACGCGGCTTCGGCGGCACCGGCGGGCGCTCAGCCGGGGGCGCTACTGGATCGCGGCACTGCTGCTTTTGATGATGCTCATGCTGCCGATTAAGATGTTGCTCCGCTGGACCACCGGCCTGAGTTATATTGTCAGCATGCCCGAGTATTTTTTTAATTTCTAGGTTGTTTGCGGTGGGGCGCGCTGGCGTTTTGGTGATGATGAATTGAATGGTTCCTGGCGACAATAGAGGGAGAGCGAACCGCTTCGGGTTGGTTCGCTTGCACCACCCTACGGCATTCCGATGCGATCTTCCGACAAGACTTATTACAACATAAAGCGGCTGCACCTGGTGTTCGCGGTTTCCGCGGCCGTGCTCGTCGGCGCGACCGTGTGGATGATCGCCGTTGACCACAACCGTCCGTGGAAAGCGTATCAGCGGACCTTCCGCGACCGGGTTGAACCGTGGTGGACGCGTCCGGAAGCGGCGGAGCAGCCATCGGCGCTGGCGAAGTGGCTGGCCCGGCTGCCGTTTGTCGATGCCCATGCGCGCTGGCTTGCGGTGCAGCAGATCTGGCTTCCTGAATTGACGATCGACTACAACTTTCGCCGCGTCGCCCGGTTCGATCGCTGCACGACGTGCCACCTGGGGATCGAGCGGGGCGGCGGCTCGAGCCCCGGTTTCGGCCGAGCGGAGCGGTTGACGGTCGAGCTGGCCACGCCGCCAGGTCCGCCCGGCGGTGGGCATACGACCGAGTCGCTCTACGGTTTCTCGCTCGCGCCGCGGGGGATTCTGGACGAGAATGTCCCAACGGTCTCGGCCGTTGGCAACGAGACGGCGGCGGCCCGCGCGGGTCTTTATCCCGGCGACGGGATTCTGAGCATCGGGGGCCAACCGGTCGCCGACCGAGACGCCGCCGCCGGGCGGCTGACTTCGGGGCTTGTTTGGGGCGAACCGCTTAACCTGGAGATCGAGCGAGGATTACCGCAGCCTTACAGCGGCCATCCGCGGATCGACCTGTTCGCCGGCGGCGACAGCCCGCACCCGGCGGCGGAGTTCGGCTGCACGATCTGCCATGCGGGACAGGGAAGCGCCACGCAGTTTGCCCTTGCCTCGCACAGCCCGAATACAACGCAACAAACGGCGTTCTGGCGCGCGCGGCACGACTGGTCGCGCAACGAGCACTGGGACTTTCCCATGCTGCCGGCACGCTTCCTGGAAAGCAGTTGCCTGAAGTGCCATCACGACGTCGTCGATCTTGAAGCGAGCGAGCGGTTTCTCACTCCGCCCGCGCCCAAGCTGCTGGCGGGCTACCACCTCGTCCGCCAGCACGGATGCTTCGGTTGCCACGAGATCAGCGGGGTGGACGCGGCTGGCAGAAGCATTGGTCCGGACATGCGGCTTGAGCCGGCCGCCATCGAGCAGAGCGAGCCACTGAAGCCGGGCACGATGCGCAAAGTCGGGCCGAGCCTGCGGCACGCGGCCGAGCGGCTCAGTGCCGACGGGCTCGCCAATTGGATCGCCGACCCGAGCCGGTTGCGCCGTTCGACTCGCATGCCCCGCCTGTTCGGGCTCCACGAACACCTCGAGGGCGACGAGGCGGCAACGGCGCGGCGCTTAGAAGCCGTTGAAGTCCGGGCGATTGCGAGCTATCTGCTGGCCGCGTCGCAGCCGGTCGATCCGCCGCCGTCGGCGAGCGGGGTTACCGAACCACCGTCGGCCGTGCGGGGCCGGGAGCTGCTGGTCCGCCGCGGCTGCGCGGCCTGCCACCGCCATCAAGACGTGCCCGAAGCCACGTCGACGGTCGGCGCCGATTTGAGCGGGCTGGCGTCGATCTTCTCGACCGCGGCCGAGAAGTGGCTGGCTGGCTGGATTCGCGATCCGGCGCACTATTGGCCGCGGACGCGGATGCCCAACCCGCTCCTCGCGCCCGAACCCGTCGACGGCGAGACGCCCGACGGGCGGCCCCGCATGAGCGACCCGGCGGCTGACCTGGCAGCCTATCTGCTCGCGTCGCCGGGCGAGAGGCTGGCGCCTCCGCCGCCGCTCGTCACGGCCGACCTGGACGCGCTGGCACGGAGCCACCTGGTCAAACGATTCACAGATAAAGAGGTCGGCTCGCTGCTGGCCGGCGGCGTTTTGGCTCCGCGCGGCGGCGACCTCGGCGACGCCGTGGAATTGGCCGCGCCGGCCGGCGTCGAGGCGAAGCTCCGCTACGTGGGGCGGCGGACGATCCGCAAGCGCGGCTGTGCCGGCTGCCACGACATCCCCGGCTTTGAAGACGCCCAGCCGATCGGGCCGGCGCTGGCCGATTGGGGGCGGAAGCAGGAATCGCTGCTGGGATTCGAACAGGTGGAACGATTCCTGGAAAGGCATCCGCCGCGGGAGCCGTCCGACGGCTCGGCGGCTGATCGCGATTTTTATCTCGCGGCGATCTCGGGCAGGCGCCGCGAAGGCTTCGCCTGGCAGAAACTCCGCGCCCCCCGCAGCTTTGACTACAAAGTGGCGGAGCAGAAAGAGTTCAACGAACGGCTCACGATGGGCCAGTTCTCGTTTTCGTCCGACCAGCGCGAGGCGATTGTGACGTTCCTGCTCGGACTGGTTGCCGACCCGCCCGCACCGCGCTACGTGCATGCGCCGGACCGCCGCGGCAGCGCGGTGATCGAAGGCCGCAAAGTGCTCGACCGCTATGGCTGCGCCGAGTGCCACGCGTTGCGGATGGAGCATTGGAGTTTTTCTTATGACCCGTCGTCGTGGTACGGCCCGACGGCGATCGCGGCATACGATTTCGTGCAGCCAAAATTCACGGAGGACGAAATCGCTCGGTCGCTGCGGCGGGATCGCCGCGGCTGGGCCCATGCGGAGGCGGTGGGCGAGGGGCGTGTCGACCGGTCGGGCGAGTTGATCGTGGACGAGGACGACGAGGGCAATCCGCTCTATATTTTCGGCCTCTGGGAGCCTGCGCTGATCAACGGAGAGGTCTGGCCGGTCAGCGGCGCCCAGGTGCCGATCTCCGAGCCGTGGATCACGGCGCGCTACGCGAGCTGGGGCGGCGCGTTTGCGCGGCTGCTCTATCCGCGCGTGGCGGAAGAGGCCGGCGCCGCCTGGATGGAGGCCTGGGGCCGGGTGCCGCCGCCGCTGGTTGGCGAGGGCCGGCGAGCCCAGCCCGGCTGGCTCTACAACTACTTGCTGTCGCCGGCGACGATCCGGCCCTCGTTGACCATGCGGATGCCTCGATTTCAGCTTTCGCCCGACGAGGCAGCCGCACTGGTTGACTATTTTGCGGCAGCCGGCGGCGTGGATTTCCCGTACGTTGCCGGGCCGGAGAACCTCCCGCGGGACAGCATCGATGCGGCGCGAATTTCTTCCTGGGAGCAGGCGATGCGGATCGTCGTCGATCGGACGACCTTCTGTGCGAAATGCCACCGCATCGGCGATTACAGTCCGGGGGGGGAGACGCAGACGATTCTCGCTCCCGATCTGGCGCAGGTGGGGCGCCGCATCCGGCCGGAGTATCTCCGCCGCTGGCTGGCCGATCCGCGGTCGATCTTGCCCTACACGGGGATGCCGGTGAACTTCCCGCCGGAGGGCGCGGCGCTCGGCCAAGACCTGATGCCGGCCGCGAGCCGCGACCAGCTCGAGGCAGTGGCCGATCTGCTGCTCCATTACGACGCCTACTTGCAGAGCCGGGCGCCAATCCGAACGATGATGGAAAAGGCCAGTCCGTAGAACGGGTCTCCCGGCCCGTTGCCGTTTGTGAGCCGGCCACGTCACCGCAAAGCGGCTCTGCGACATCTGGTAGAACGGGTCTCCCGGCCCGTTGCCGTTTGTGAGCCGCAGGCAAAACACGTCAAGGCCGAGCGTGGCAAGCAGCGAAGTGATACGGCGAACAAGAAACATGGCGGCCCGCTCGGCCTGAACTCGATGACCGGGCCAAATCAGCCGATGGCAACATTCTGCGATGTCAACGCGGCCTGCAATTCGGCAATGTCGACCTGCCGGGGCAGGATTCCGTGTTTCACGCAGATTGCCGCGGCGTTGCCGGCCGCCTGGCCCAGTGTCATCATCGTGCGGCACAAGCGGCACGACGAGGCGGCGATGTGCGAAAAGCTGGCCGCGCGGCTGGCGATGTACAGGTTCGCCGCGCCCCGCGGCAAGAGACACCGATAGGGGACGCCATAAGGGCCGTTGGGCACCTCGTACAACCGGCCGCCATGCCCGTGGATATCCACGGCATGATCGGTAATCGCAACGATGTCCTTGTGCGGCTGATTTCGCGCGCCGGCCTGGCAATCGTGTTCGGTGAGAACGTAATCACCGAGGATCCGCCGGGTCTCGCGGACGCCGATCCGCGGGGCGACGCCCGCAATGCACCAGGTGCCATAGCCTTTGCCGCCGTTGAATCGGTTGCCTTCGCCCGGCGGGAGCGTTTGCAGCCAGTGGAAGTGTTCCAAGACGCGGTGATAGCCTTCGCGCATCAGTTGGCTGTATTCGGTGCAGAGCACGGCATTTCCGTCAAGCATGTCGACCACGTTGAGTAAATGATCGCCGTTGGGCATTGTCACGATGTGGACCCCGTGCGGGCAAAGGCCCTCCGGGATATCCGCGGGCAGATAGGGCTTCTGCGGGGCGCCGGTGTCGGTGATGCGGTAACAGAGCGTCATGCCGTTGAGCGTCATCCTGGCGTCTGCCGGGGCGGTGGGCTCGTTGTAGCGCGATTTGGGGTCCTCGCCCATGTGGTATTCAAGTCCGGCGTCGACGCAGACGTCGCCATCGGCCGTTGCGTCGATGAAGACCTTGGCCTCGATGACCAGATGCTTGCCGGGATACCAGGCCTCGATCGCCCGAATCCGGTCGCCCTCCACCCTGGCTCGGTAGAACGTGGTCCCCAGAAGCGTCTGGCAACGGCCCGTCGCCTCGAGCAGATCGCGGACGACATAGTTGAAGACGTGGGGTTCGAACGGCAGACCGGTCCCGCCGCGGCGCGGGGCGCCCTTGGCGTAGTCGGCATGGGTGACGCCGAGCGGGTTGGCTTTCATGGACTCGTAAATCTCGCGGGGAATGCCGTCGGCGCCGGATGTGGGCTCCCATGTGTGCACCCATGCGTTGGTCGACGTGCCGCCGAAGATGTCCTCCCGTTCCACCAAGAGCACCTTGGCGCCGGCTCGGGCGGCGGCCAGCGCGGCGCCGACCCCGGCACTGCCAGCGCCGATGACGCACAAATCGGTCTTGACGTGCTCCTCCGAAGCTCCTTCGGCTGCCGACGTGATCGCAGGACTTAGCGACGAGCCGAAACCGCAAGCGGCTGTGCCGAGGATCGCCTTGGCAGCCGTCCTTCTCGTAATCCGCATCGCATTTTCTCCTCGTTGGATTGGGTGGGATGGGACAGGCCCGCGAAATCATACCCGTGGAACCGCGGTCTGTTGCCAAAAGTAGGGTTCTCGTTGACTGAAGATTCGAGCATCACGCCAGATTAGAAATGAGTGGGGCGGCTTCCGCCAGTTGGCGCTTGCGTAAGCGGCCAACTGTCTCTTGACGCCGTAACGGGAGTCTGGGACGGCAGGCGGAGCGGCGGTTGGATTTCTCGACCGACCTCTCCTATACTTAAGCTTCTATACTTAAGATTCCATGAGCCGATCCCAAGACCATCGGCGGGCCCGCTCGTTTCCCGCCGTGGGAGGCGTTCCGCGCGGTTTTCGGGAGAGGGTCCGGGTGTTTGGGGATTGACGCAGGAAAGGGTCCGATTCATGTCCAACAAGGTCCACCGCCGCCGGTTTCTGTCGCAGACGGCCGCGGTCGCGGCTGTTTGGACCGCGGCGGCGAAAACGCCTTGCCGGGCATTGGCCGCGAACGATTCCTGGGGAGACCTGACTGGCCGGCTGGTTTACGATGGCGCTGCTCCGGAACGTGAAAGACTCGTGGTCGACAAGGATGTCGACTGCTGCGGCAAATTCGACATCCGCGACGAGTCATTGATGGTTGGCGCGGACGGCGGACTCATGAACGTCTATGTGTACCTCCGCTCCAAGGTCCGCGCGATCCCGCCGGAATTGCAGAAAACCGTCGAAAAGCAGGTCTTGCTCGACAATCGCGACTGCATTTTCATTCCCCACTGCATGAAAATCTGGAACAGCCGGCAGGAGTTCTATATCAAGAACTCCGATCCGGTCGCGCAGAACGTGGCGTTCTCGCCCGACCTCGACCAGCCGGCGAACATCGTGATCCCGGTCGACACGGATGCGACCTGGAAGTTCAACCGCCCGCAGCGCAAGCCGGTCCCGATCGCCTGCAACTACCATCCGTGGGAGAGCGCCTACATTTTTCCGGTTGACCATCCCTACGTGGCGATCACCGGAGAGGACGGCACGTTCACGATCCGGGGACTGCCGCTGGGCGAGTTGGAATTCCAGTTCTGGCACGAGCGCACGGATTTCCTTGAGACCCGGGACTGGCCTCGCGGGCGATTGACCGTGGCGATCCGAGCCGGCTTGAACGATCTCGGCACGATCAAGTTGCCGCCCGTGCTATTTGCGAAGAAATAATCCAGGACCGGTGTTCGGCTTTTACTCCGTGTTGTTCCCAGAATCCGCAACAGGCCCTGACGCCGCCGCTCGCCCGGCTCTCCCGCGCGCTGGGATCGCATGGGTGGTCTTTTTTTCCGCCGCGCTCGTGGTTTCCGGATGCGGCCAGTCTGAATCTCCCGGCTTCCGCATCAACCTCGACGGTTATGATCCGGCCAAAGTGTCGCAGGCGCAGCGCGAGGCGATTGGGGAGGCGATGGAGGAATTTTTCGGCACGCCGGACGTGCCCCGCGTGCCGCAAGAGCTGGGGTTGGACGCGGAACGGATCGCCGTTGCCGCCGGGCCCGTCGAAGGCCGGGCCGACGGCGCCCAACACGGGGTTTATCGCCAGCATTGCGCGGTCTGCCATGGGATCAGCGGCGACGGCGCCGGGGCGCTGGCGACGACCGTCGATCCCTACCCGCGCGACTTCCGCCTGGGCGTTTTCAAGTACACCACGACGCGCGCCGGGGCCAAGCCGCTGCGGAGCGACCTGCGGCGGATCCTGTTGCGAGGAATCCCATCGACCGGCATGCCGTCCTATGCGCAACTTACCGACCGCGAGTTGGCCGCGCTGGTCGAGTACGTCGTTTACCTGAGCATTCGCGGAGAGACCGAGCGGTATCTGGTCCAGCGGGTCATCGACGAAGGCGAATACCTGCCCCTTGGCGCCGATGTGAAGGAGGAAGTGTTCGACGAGGCCGCGGTCTGGGCCGCCGAATCGTGGGCCGCGCCCGAGCAGAATCCCGAGGACACCGTCGTCGTGCCGCCGCCGCGCCCCGAGTACACTCCGCCGCAGCGTGCGGCCTCGATCGAGCGGGGAAAGCAGCTCTATGCCAGCAAGAACTCCCAGTGCGTGCAATGCCACGGGCCCAAGGGCGACGGCGACGGCGAGAACGATCTGCTCTATGATGACTGGAACAAGCCGAAAATCGGAGTCACGCCGGAAGAGACGGCCAGGCTCGCAAGGCTGTACCGTTTGCCGGCGCAGAAGTTGCGGGCGAGAAACTTCCGCGAGGGCGCATTCCGCGGCGGCGGAAATCCCGAGGACCTCTACCTGCGGGTCTATGCCGGCATCAAGGGGACTCCGATGCCGGCGGCCGGCCCCCAGGCCGGCGCTGGCGGAGTCTTGACTCCGGAAGAAATCTGGGACGTTGTGAACTACGTGCTCTCGCTCTCCGGCCGATATTGACCTCGATGACGCGGCGCCGGACGCCGGATCGCCAGCCGCCCACTAACCTGAACCCTTGCCACCGAGCCGCCTTGAATTCAGGCCGCGACCTTCCTATTTCCGCTCTCCCTTCGAGCCGCGCGGCCCATCGCGCGGCATGGGTCTTGGCGTGCGCCGTCTTTCCGCTGATCTGGATGGGCGGACTGGTGACCACCTACTCCGCGGGCATGGCGGTACCGGACTGGCCGAGCACCTATGGATACAACCTGTTCCTTTACCCGTTGGCGAGCTGGCTGGAAGTCTGGGACGTGTTCCTCGAGCACGGGCACCGGTTGCTGGGCGCGGCGGTCGGCCTTTCGACGATCTGGCTGGCGATCCTGCTCTGGCGGCGCGACAGCCGCCGGCTGTTGCGCTGGCTGGGGGTGATCGCCCTTGGCGGCGTCTGCCTGCAAGGCACGCTTGGCGGGCTGCGGGTGACTGGCTCGTCGATCCGCCAGATGACGATTGCCTGGACTCCGGCGCCACTGTTTCTTTCCGCCTCGGCGGGTCTTTTCGCCTTGGCGGCCCAGGTCGTGCTGGGCGGCGGCGCCGAGCGTCGCAGCCTGGTCTTTTGGGCTCGATCCGCGGCGGTGTCAGCCGCCTTCTTCGCCCTGGCATGGTTCGGCGTGGACATGGCTCGCGACCAGTTGTTTCTGGCCAAGATGCACGGCTCGACGGCGCCGGCTTTCTTCGCCCTGGCGGCGTGTATTATCACCTTGACCTCGCCCGGCTGGATCGCCCGCGGCCCCGCGCAGCAGTCGGCGTCCGCCGGACGAGTGCAGTGTTTGGCCGTGGTTGTCACGGGGATGATCTATCTGCAAATCGTCCTTGGGGTCAACCTGCGGCACATCGCTCCCGACGCCGCGCCGTGGTGGTTCCTCGTTTGGGTCTGGTCGCACCTGATCGTCGCCGGCGCGGCGGCCGTCTTGATTGTCTGGCAGTGGCTGGCCGTGCGCAGATGGGCCCCGCCGGCGGTCACGCGCCGGAGCCTGCTTCTGGCCGGCCTTTTCTTGCTCCAGTTGGTGCTTGGAGCAACGACGTGGGTGACCAACTACGGGTGGCCGCTTTGGTTCACGACGCTGATTCTGCCCGTACAATACACGGTGGTTGCGGAGGGCCTCTGGCAAGTGCTCAGCACCACGGCGCACGTGGGCGTCGGTTCGCTCTGCCTGGTTGTTGCGGCGAGCACGGCCCTCTGGTCGCGGCGGCTGCTTGCCTTGCCGGCCACTGCCGCCGCCGATGCCCGAAAAACCGATGCGGGCCAGGCGAGGCGAAAACAGCGGCGCTAGCGCGATCCAGATTGCGTGAGACTCGTGAATATGGCAATCGAACCGACGACCACCAGTGCTTCGGACGAGGCAGGCGACGCGGCCCGCACGGGCCGTTCGGATCGCGGCATCCTTGCCGTCGCTTCGGCATTCTGGCAGTTGAGCCGGCCGCGGATCGTCGCCATGGTCGCGCTGACGGTCGTTGCAGGCGCCCTGGCGTCGCCGCAATCGATCGGCCTGGTCTCCATGTTCAACGTGCTGGTTGGCGCCACAGCCGCGGTGGTCGGCGCCCTGGCGCTGAACCAGTGGATCGAGCAAGGCAGCGACGGCCGGATGCCCCGCACCGCGGCCCGTCCCTTGCCCTCCGGGCGGCTCAGCGACCGCGAGGTGGCTTGCTACAGCGCGGTCTCGACCGTCTTCGGGCTGATCTACCTCGCCGCGATCGTCAACCTGCCGGCCGCGCTGTTGGCCGCGGCAAGCTGGCTGATCTACGTCTGGGTCTACACGCCCCTGAAAGTCTTCACCGCCTGGCAGACGCCGATCGGCGCGATCCCCGGCGCGATGCCCGTACTGATCGGCTCCGCCGCCGCCGGGGCGACGTTCAGCGCCCATGGGCTGGCGCTGTTCGCGGTCGTCTATTTCTGGCAATTCCCCCACGCCATGGCGATTGCCTGGCTGTATCGGAAGGAGTTCGGGCGCGCCGGGATGCGGGTTGCCAGTGTGACGGATCCGACGGGGAAGACAGCCGCACGAATCGCCTTGGTCGGTGCGACCCTGTTGCTGCCGGCCGGCCTTTTTCCACTTGCCGGCGACGGTGCGGGTTGGGGTTCCGCCCTGGCAGCGTCCGCGCTCGGGCTTCTCTACCTCGCATCGTCAATCGGCTTCGCGCGGCGGCGCGATGATCGCACGGCGCGGGTGCTCCTGCGAGTCTCGGTCGTCTATTTGCCCCTCGTGCTGGCGGTCCTGGTGGCGTCGGGTTTGGCTGGAATTTGGCCTTGCTCGGGATAGTCGCCAGGCCGTTTGCGATCGGCGCATGAGTAATCCGAGTTAGCCCAGCTCGATCTTCGAGATTTTCACCTGGGTATAGAGCTGGCGATGGCCGGTCTTCCGCCGATAGGTCTTTCGGCGGCGCAACTTCTGCACGACGAGCTTCTCGCCTTGGACGACGCCCACGATCTGGGCAATCACCGAGGCGCCTTCGACGGTGGGCTGGCCGACCTTGAAGCCATCGTCGCTGCGGACGGCCAGGACGCGATCGAATTTGACCTCGTCGCCGGCGGCTGCCTCGCGGTAGTCGATCTCCAACTGCTGCCCCTCTTCGACCCGGAACTGCCGTCCACTTTCTTCGATGATTGCGTACATTTCTGACCTTGCTGATCGATATTGTGAAGTTTGTATTGGCTGCCCGCCTCTGGTGGGGGGCATGATGGGTCTTGTACTCGGCGCGAGGCCGCGGTTAGGGCGCGGCAGGCGCGAAAAATGGTCAAGCGGTTAAGTTTATCGCACCGCCGGCGGTTTCTTCAAGGCCTCCCGTGGCGTCCAGGCCGAATTCCGGCCAATCGGGGTGGTTAACCCGGATTAGTCATGAGCCGAGGGTCTCTCGATGTGTCGCGCGCCGTCGCAAATGCGAGGCGCAAGAGAGGCCAGCTCTGGTGAGGGGGCCTCGCTGACGCGTCGGGTTATAAGGGGCCTCGCTGTCGCGTCGGGTTATAAGGGGGCCTCGCTGACGCGTCGGGTTATAAGGGGGCCTCGCTGAC
>JAMOAF010000887.1 GCA_023621895.1 Planctomycetota bacterium | reverse complement strand
ATTATGCCGGGTTGACGCTCCCCGAAGCGGCGGCCGATCGACCTGCGCGCCGAGGAACTGCTGGGCTTGGTCCCCACGGCTCGTCTCGGTTCCCGGCTCCGCGGCCCTCGTCCAATCCGTCGGGCTTCCCGGGCTTCCGAGCCCAACAGCCGGTCCTTCTCGGTGAGTCTCGACTGTCACCACTACCGCTGCTTCCGCTCTCACCCCGCGGAAGTGCCGCTCGACGCTCCGATCCTTACGGCCGCGCGCCCCGCCCATCCGGCTCGAAACCGGTCTGCCGGAGAGCGAAGCGAGCATCCATCCCTACCCGTTGCTGGCGTGATCGATTAGAATCGATGGGTTCAGGGGCGGCCAAGGCGCCTCCTCGGTGCGGGGCCTCCGTGGCGAGCGCGGACCAGAGACTCGCAAATCCAGGCCGTGGATCGTTCGGGGCCAATCGCGACATGCAAAGCGTCAGCGCGTCTTCAACACGTTTCATGAACCATATTCGCAACTTCTGCATCATCGCCCATATTGACCACGGGAAGTCAACCCTGGCCGATCAGTTGATCCGGGCCTGTGGCGGCGTTTCGGCTCGCGAGTTTCGCAACCAACTGCTCGACTCGATGGATATCGAGCGCGAGCGGGGGATCACGATCAAGAGCAGTTCGATCACGCTTACCTACCGCGCGTGCGACGGGCAGGAATATCAGCTCAACCTGATCGACACGCCGGGGCACGTGGATTTTTCGCACGAGGTGCGGCGTTCGCTCCTGGCGTGCGATGGCGCGTTGATTGTCGTGGATGCATCCCAGGGCGTCGAGGCGCAGACGGTCGCCAACCTCTACCTGGCACTGGATCACAATCTCGAATTGCTGCCGGTCATCAGCAAGATCGACCTGGCGGCCGCCGACGTGGAGCGGGTGCGCGAAGAGATCGATCAGGACCTGGGGCTCGATCCGTTCGCGGCGATCCCCGTCTCGGCCAAGGCCGGCGTCGGCATTCAAGACGTGCTCGCGGGGATCGTCGAGAAGTTGCCCTGCCCCAAGGGGGACCCGGCCGCGCCGCTGAAAGCCCTCGTCTTCGACGCGCAGTTCGATCGTTATCGCGGGGTGATCCTCCTGTGCCGGATCATGGACGGCACGGTGAAACCCGGCGACGCCATCCATTTCATGCACTCGGGCTGGGATTACACGGTGGAGGAGGTGGGCATCAACCGGTTGAAGTTCTGCCCCACCGGTCAGCTCCGTGCCGGGGAGGTGGGCTACATCATCGCGGGAATCAAGAGCGTGCGGGAGATCGAAATCGGCGATACGATCACCCACCTCGACCGCCGGGCGCCCGAACCGGTCCCCGGCTACCAGAAGGCGAAGCCGGTCGTCTTTTCTTCGATCTATCCGATCAATTCGGACGAGTACCGCGAACTGACGAAGGCCCTCGACAAGCTGGCCATCAACGACGCCTCCCTGACCTATGAGAGGGACAGCTCGGCGGCGCTGGGCTTCGGGTTTCGCTGCGGATTCCTCGGCCTGCTGCACCTCGACGTGGTCCAGGAGCGCCTCCAGCGGGAGTTTGACATCGGGCTGGTCGTCTCCGCCCCGTCGGTCCGGTACAAGGTGACCTTGAAGGACGGCAACGTGATCGAGGTCGACAATCCGGGAAACTGGCCCGATCCGTTCAAGATCGCCAGCGTGACGGAACCGTATATCAAGGCTTCGATCCTCACGCCCGAAGAGTCCGTCGGGGCGGTCATGGAGCTATGCCGCGAATATCGTTCGGCGAGCCAGCAGATGAATTACCTGGCCGTGGGGCGGGTCGAGGTGATCAGCGAGATGCCGCTCGGCGAAGTGCTTTTCGATTTTTACGGCAAGCTGAAGACGGTCACCCGCGGCTACGGCTCGTTCGATTACGTCACGATCGACTACCGCGAGACCGACGTGGTCAAGGTCGAAATCCTGATCAACCAGGAACCGGTCGACGCGCTGGCCTACCTGGTCCATCGCGACAAGGCGCGCGCCCGGGCGCTGCACTACTGCGAGCAACTGGCCGAGGCGATCCCCCGTCACCAGTTCAAGATACCGATCCAGGGCGTGATCGGCGGCAAGATCATCGCGCGCTCGACGATCCAGGCCTACCGCAAGGACGTGACGGCCAAGTGCTACGGCGGCGACGTGACGCGGAAGCGGAAGCTGCTCGACAAGCAGAAGAAGGGCAAGGCCAAGATGAAGCAGGTCGGCCGCGTCCAGATTCCGCAAAAGGCGTTTATTTCGGTGCTGGCGGCGGATCGGAAATAGCGTGCCTCGCCTGCCATCTTCCCCGCTCGGCGGCGGGGGAATCAAGGTTGCGGGTCTTGGCCGAGCCGGGTATCGTAGTGAATATGGACCTCACGACTGAAGATCGTCGCCCATCGCAAGACACTGCCCGGTTGACGCCGCGCGAGCGGCTGGAACGTTTCGTCTCGTTGCAGAGACGGGCCTGGCAACTGCTCGCCGCGTCGCCCGAAGGCTACCGGCAATACTGGGCGCGCAACCTGCGGCAGCGCAGCATTCATGTTAGGTTTTGACGATCCCCTGAACGTCTTTCGGCTTCTGGCTCGCGCTGGGGTGCGATTTCCGTTCCTGCATTGGCTGCGCAAGTTGAAGCAGGCCGCCGGCCGCCATAGAGACCTTGACGACTTGGAGCATCTTCCTTCTTCCTGAGGCTCGCCCGTGGCGTGGACCGGCCGAAGCGATTCCCCGTCACCGACGGCCGTGGTAGAATATTGGAGGTAGAAATCGGGTTATGGAGTGAGTCCCTTCGCCAGGCCGGTTCGATCATTACAGGAGGGAGGAAATCATGAACGTCGTGTTGCGCGGGACCGTCCGCGGCCGGATGATCGAACTGGATCGCGACCCGGGAATCGAGGAAAACCGCGTTGTTGAAGTCATTCTGCGGACCAGGCAGTTGCCAGGCCCTCCGCCGGGCTGGGAACCGGGAAGCACGGAAACGGCCGCGGGGATGCGGGCGGATGCGTGGACTCCCGAGGATGACCGGATTCTTGAGCAGATCCACCAGGAGCGTCAACGCTCGGCATTTCGGGAGATCCCGGAATGAGTTATTTGCTCGACACCAATATTCTCTCGGCCCATCTGCGCCGCCCTTCCGGGCTGCAACACCGTTTCGTGCAGCACTCCGGGCGGCTGTACACCTCCAGTGTCGCTTTGGCCGAGTTGTACGACTGGGCCTACC